>JASLLL010000016.1 GCA_030747075.1 Gemmatimonadota bacterium | reverse complement strand
CTGCCCCGCCCAACACTCCCCCCTCCCCCTATCCCGTTCTGTATAACACACCCTCCGCATATTCGGCAAACATCACAATCCACCCGCCCCCACTAGTTTGCGCCCGCCCGGCACCTCCCCTCCGTCTCGCTATCCAGCCCTGCCCCCACGCCCCCCCAACCGCCGCGCCGCCCGCAGCCCATCCGCCGGGCTCCGAACCCCAAGGCCCCCTCGGTTCAGCACATGCGTGTAGATCATCGTCGTCTTGACACTCTTGTGCCCCAGGAGTTCCTGCACGGTCCTGATGTCGTATCCGTCCTCCAGCAGGTGCGTGGCAAATGAGTGGCGAAACGCATGGCAGGTGACCCGTTTCGGAATCTCCGCCCGGATGGCCGCCGACCTCACCGCCCTCTGGACAGCCGTTTCGTGGTAGTGATGCCGGAACTCGCGCCCGGTCTCTCTCTCCACATAGGTTCTTCGCGCCGGAAACACCCACTGCCACGCCCACTCCACCCCGGCACCCGGCAGTTTCCGATCCAGCGCCTTCGGCAGCTTCACCCGTCCCCTGCCTGAGGCCCTCTCAGCCCGATGCCGCTCCCGCTCTCTCGCAAGGTGCCCCCGAAGCGCCTCCACGATCCCGGCGGGCAGCACCGTCAGTCGGTCCTTGTTCCCCTTCCCGCTCCGGACGCACACCTCCAGCCTCTCGAAGTCCAGGTCCTTCACTCTGAGTTGCACGCTCTCCAGAAGCCTCAGCCCCGACCCGTACAGAAGTGTCGCGACAAGCCTCGGCATACCGTGCATCGCGCTCAAGACGCCGTTCACCTCCCCGCGGCCCAGAACCACCGGCAGTCGCACCGGCCGCTTCGCTCGCGCCACCCCGTCCACCCACCCCGGCTTCACACCCAGCACTTCCCTGTAGAGAAACAGAAGCGCGCACAGCGCCTGGTTCTGGGTGGATGCGCTGACGCGTCCCACTTCGGCCAGGTGCGTCAGGAACGCTCGAATCTCGCCCGCGCCCATCTCCCGCGGGTGCCGCATCCCGTGGAAACGCACGAACCTCCGCACCCACTGCGCGTAGGCTTTCTCCGTCCGGGGGCTGTACTGCTTCATGCGAATCGCGCCCCGCATCTGCTCCATCAGCTTCCCTGGCCGGTCACCCATCTTCCTTGCCTCCACCGGGGAGACCGTTTCCGATCGGGGCCAAGCTACCCCGACCTCACCGCCCCCCCCACCCCCCCTTGACACCCTCCGCACCCTCCGGTATTTTAGGGTCACCTAAATCCCGAGGTCACCATGCCCTCCGAGAAGATTGAAGACTACCTGAAGGCCGTCCTCCTCATCGGCGGGGAGCGTGGTCGAGCCACGACCGGCACGCTGGCCACCCGCCTCGGCGTCTCCCCGGCCGCGGTCTCGGAGATGCTCCAGCGTCTCGCCGCCCGGCGCCCCGCCTGGGTCCGCTACGAGAAGCGGCGCGGCGCCTCCCTCACCGCCGCGGGCCGCGAACGCGCGCTGGAGATTCTCCGCCATCATCGTCTCGTGGAGACTTTTCTGCATCGCACGCTCGGCTACTCCTGGGACCGCGTGCACGAAGAGGCCGACAAGCTGGAGCACGCCATCAGCGAGGAGTTCGAAGATCGCATCGCCGACCAGCTCGGCAACCCCACCACCGACCCGCACGGCCACCCGATCCCCGCCAAGGACGGGTCTCTCCCGCGTCTCGTGCTCGTTCCGCTGGCGGAGCTTCCCGCCGGGGGCCGCGCCACGGTGGCGCAGGTCAGCGACGACGATCCCGAATTCCTCCGCTATGTCGGCGGGCTCGGCCTCTTTCCCGGCGTTTCTGTCCGCGTAAAGGAAGTGGCCCCGTTCGACGGCCCCATCACGCTCCGCGCAGGCCGGGATCTCCACACGCTCGGCCGTGAGGCCGCCCGCCACATACTGGTGCGCGATGTCGCCTGACGCAGCCGCTCCGCTGGCGGTCCTTCTCGCCGCGCTCCTCTGGCCGCGCTGGGGCGTCC
The DNA here is from genome assembly GCA_030747075.1 of Gemmatimonadota bacterium. Lineage (NCBI taxonomy): Bacteria > Pseudomonadati > Gemmatimonadota > Gemmatimonadota bacterium. The sequence continues at coordinate 51,954 of JASLLL010000016.1, read as the reverse complement.
TTGCCCGCATCCGCGCCCTCCGCGCCTCCCGATCCCGCGCGGCGGTCGAAGACGCGCTCAAGCACATCCTCGACCGGGAGCACCGCGGCGCGGCCGCCACGCCGGAGTCGCTCGCCGGGCTGCTCACGCTTCCGCCTTCCCGCACACTCAGCCTCATCTCGCGCATGGAGTCGGCGGGCCTTCTCCGATCCACCGGCGACGGCCTCGCCCTCACGCACCAGGGCGAACGCCTCGCGCTCCATGTCGTCCGCGCGCACCGCCTCTGGGAGCGATACCTCGTCGACGAGGCCGGGCTCCCGCTCGGGCGCATTCACCGCGCGGCCGAACGCGCCGAGCATCGCCTCACTCCCGCGGACCTCGAACAGCTCGAAGCCCACCTCGGCCACCCGCTCCACGACCCCCACGGCGACCCCATCCCCCGCGCCGGCGAGACCCTCCCGCGCGCGGATGCGGTGGCGCTCACGGAGTGGCCGCTCGATCGTCCCGCCCGCATCACGCATGTCGAGGATGAGCCGGAGATCGTCATGCGCCAGATCACCGCCGCGGACCTCGGGCCGGGCCGCATCGTTCGTGTGCTCGAATCCACGCCGGAGCGCATCGTCCTTTCCGATGGAGAGGCCGAACACCACCTCGCGCCCGTGGTCGCCGCAAACATACAGGTGGTCCCCGCCGCCCCCGAAGAGCGCGAACGCCCCGCCGGAGTCATCCCGCTCTCCGACCTTCCCACCGGAGCCGAGGCGGAGGTGGTCCTTCTGGACTCCCGTTGCCGCGGATTCACCCGCCGGCGCCTGCTCGACCTGGGCCTCACGCCCGGCACGCACCTCTTCGCCGAACTCTCCACGATGGTCGGAGACCCGCGCGCCTTCCGCGTCCGCGGGACGCTGATCGCGCTCCGCCGCCGCCAGGCCTCCCAAATCTGGGTGCGCCCCGTCGAAGAGAAGGCCGCCCGTGCATCCTGACGCCGCTCCCCGGCCCTCCTCCTGCGACGCCTGCCCCACGGGAAGCCGCCTCGACCGCATGGGAGTTTCTCTCACGCACTTCGACCGCGTCGTCGCGCTCGCCGGCAACCCGAACACCGGCAAGTCGTCCGTCTTCAACCACCTCACCGGCCTTCGCCAGCGCACCGGCAACTGGCCCGGGAAGACCGTCGCCCGCGCCGAAGGCGGCTTCGCGTGGGAGGGCGTCCGTTACAAGCTCGTCGATCTCCCGGGCACCTACTCGCTCCTTTCCGCGTCTCAGGACGAAGAAATCGCCCGTGACTTCATCCTCTTCGGGCAGCCGGACTGCACCGTGGTCGTCGTCGACTCCACCGCTCTCGAGCGCAACCTCAACCTTGTGCTGCAGGTGCTGGAGATCACCCCGCGCGCCGTTGTCTGCGTGAATCTCATGGACGAGGCGCGCCGCAAGGGCATCACCGTCGACGCCCGGCAGCTCTCCCGCGATCTCGGCGTCCCCGCCGTGCCGACCTCCGCTCGCACGGGCGAGGGCCTGGCCGACCTCGTCCGCACGGTCGCGGGCGTGACCGATGGCAGCATCCCCACTGCCCCGCGGCTCCCCGAACCACCGCCGGAGGTTCAGGCCGCCGTCGACGAAATGCTCCCGCTCCTGCACGAAGCCGCTCCCGGGCTGCCAAGCGCGCGCTGGGTCGCCTACCGGTTGCTGGAGGGCGATCTCCGCGTGCGACGCGCTCTCGAGACCGGGGAACTCGCGTCGCTCGGCGTCTCCCGACCGAAGGAGACCACCCCATGAGCCGCCCTTTGGAGTCCCCTCCGACCCATCCGGTCCTCGCGCGCGCGGACGAACTCCAGCGCGGCCTCGGCGACCGCTTCCGCGACCGCATGGTCCACTCGCTCTTCGACGAAGCGGAGCGCATCGCCCGCCGCGCCACCGACGCACCCGATGGCGCACGCCTGGATCTCGACCGGCGGATCGACCGCCTGGTGACTTCGCCCACGCTCGGGCTGCCGCTCATGGTGGTCGTTCTCGCCACGGTCTTCTGGCTGACGATCGTCGGCGCGAACTACCCCTCCTCCATGCTCGCAAACCTCCTCTTCGGTCTGGGAGACGCGGGCACCGCCCTCTTCCAGTCGCTCGGCGCGCCCTGGTGGCTCACGGGATTCCTCTGGGACGGCGTCTATCTGGGACTCGCGTGGGTGATCGCGGTCATGCTCCCGCCCATGGCCATCTTCTTCCCCATGTTCACATTCCTGGAGGATCTGGGGTACCTGCCGCGCGTCGCATTCAATCTCGACTGGATGTTCCGTCGCTCCGGCGCCCACGGGAAGCAGGCGCTCACCATGGCCATGGGCTTCGGCTGCAACGCGGCGGGAGTCATCGCCACGCGGGTCATCGACTCCCCGCGCGAGCGTCTGATCGCCATCCTCACGAACAACTTCGTCCCCTGCAACGGCCGCTTCCCCACGCTCATCGTCCTCGGCACGCTCTTCGTCGGCTCCACCGTGTCCCCCGCCGCCGCGTCCTTCGCCGCCGCGGGCAGCGTCGTCGGCGTCGTCCTCCTCGGGGTCGGCTTCACACTCGCCGTCTCGTGGGGGCTCTCCCGCACCGTCCTTCAGGGCGAAGCCTCCGCCTTCACGCTTGAGCTCCCGCCATGGCGCCGCCCCAGATTCCTCCGGATCTTCTACACCTCCCTCATCGACCGCACGCTCTTTGTGCTCTGGCGCGCCATCATCATGGCCGCGCCGTGCGGCGGGATTGCCTGGATTCTCGGCAATGTCCACCTCGGCGACGCCAGCATCATGGCGCACCTCGCCACAGCCCTCGACCCCGCCGGCCATCTCCTCGGACTCGACGGCGTCATCCTGCTCGCGTACATCATCGCGATCCCCGCGAACGAGATCGTCGTCCCGACCATCATCATGGCTTACATGGGTGTCGGCCGGATGACCGAACTCGACAGTCTCGCCGAACTCCAGACACTCCTGGTGGACGGCCACGAGTGGACGCTTCTCACCGCCACCTGCGTCATGCTCTTCTCGCTGCTCCACAATCCCTGCTCCACCACGATCCTCACCATGTGGAAGGAGACCCGCAGCACAAGGTGGACGACGCTCGGCGCGCTACTCCCGCTGGGGATCGGGATCGTCGTCTGCTTCCTCGTGGCGCAGACCGCACGGATTCTCGGAGGGTAAGGCGGCCGCTCTCGTTGGGATCGTTGGGATCGTCCCCGGCTCCCGAAGGGCGAGGGGGCGGAAAGCGGGCCGGACGCGACCCTCGGCGGGGAAGCTCTCCCCCCCTCCGATCGAACCCGCCCCGGAAGCGCCCAACGGGCCAGCCCTCAAGGCCTCTTCAGACCCTGAGAAGCCTCGTCAGATCCTGAGAAGCGCCGCGCGTCAGGAGCAGCCCATCGACTGCCCGCAGTTCACGCACTTGTAGCACGCGCCGCTCCGGACCGTCAGGTGGCCGCAGGAATCGCAGAAGGGCGCGTCCTTCATCAGGAGCGCGATCTGTCCTTCCACGCCCTGGAGCGCCATCCCCGCTTCCATTCCGACTGCCTCGCCACGCGCGGGCCCCGCGCTCTCGGCGCCGTTCCCGGCCTTTGTCGCTCCATTGCCGGAGCCATGCGAACCGGAATCCCCCTCTGACGCCACCACCGACGCCGCGGGCTCCACCGGCCCGGCACCCTCCCCGGGGGCCGCTTCCTCAAGCTGTGGAGGCCCGCCCTCCGCGGTCTCACAGGAGCCCGGCGGCGGCACCTGCACGAGATCGTGGCGGTCGTGGTACTCCATGGCCAGCACGCGGAAGATGAAGTCCACCACGGAAGTGGCGAAGCGCACATTGGGGTGGTCCGTATGCCCCTGCGGTTCGAAGCGCGAGAATGTGAACACATCCACGAACTCCTCCAACGGCACGCCGTACTGAAGCCCCAGGCTCACGGAGATGGCGAAGCAGTTCATCATGCTGCGGAAGGCGGCGCCCTCTTTGTGCATGTCGATGAAGATCTCGCCAAGCTGTCCGTCTTCATACTCTCCCGTCCGCAGGTACACCTTCTGCCCGCCGACGCGAGCCTCCTGCGTGAAGCCGCCGCGCTTCCGGGGCAGACGCACGCGATGCGCCACGCTCCGAACCGCGTCGTCGGAATCCTCGGACTCGTCGACAACCCCGCTGGACGCGGAAAGCGGCTGGGAGGCCTTGCAACCATCTCGGTAGATGGCCACCGCCTTCAGCCCCATCTCCCAGCCCATCCGGTAGAGATCCGCGATCCCCTCCGTGGTGGTCTCGTTCGGGACATTCACCGTCTTGGAGATGGCGCCCGACAGGAACGGCTGCACCGCACCCATCATTCGCAGGTGCCCGCCCGGTTCGATCAGCCGCTTCCCCTTCTTCCCGCACCGGCTGGCGCAGTCGAAGACGGGCAGGTGCCGATCGCGCAGGTGAGGGGCGCCTTCCACGGTCATGCGGCCGCAGATGACTTCACCGGCATGGTCGATCACCGTCCGCGGGAACCCGAGTTCGCGCAGAAGCGAAAAGCCCGGCTTCGTGTATCGCTCCTCCGGAATCCCCATCCGGGCCATGCTGTCCGCGCCGAGAGTGCCGGGGCTGACGGCCCCTTCCAGATCGAACGAACCCGGAAGCGCGTCGTCCGCGCTCTTCAGGTCCTCTTCCGACAGCCCCTTCTCACGCAGCGACTCCCGGTTGATGCCCGGCCCGCCCTTGAGCGTCATGGTGCCGCGAATGTAGAGTTCGATGTCGGCGATCTGGTTCTCCGTGTAACCCAGGCGGCGCAGCGCTTCCGGCACCGAGCCGTTCACGATCTTGAGGTTCCCGCCACCCGCGAGCTTCTTGAACTTCACCAGCGCGAAGTCCGGCTCCACACCGGTGGTGTCGCAATCCATCAGGAAGCCGATGGTTCCCGTCGGCGCAAGAACACTGACCTGCGCATTCCGGTATCCGTGCGCATCTCCGGCGGCCACCGCCCGGTCCCAGTCCTCCCGCGCCGCGGTCAGGAGGTACTCCGGGCAGCAGTCGGCGATGTCTCCCACATGGTCCCGGTGCATCCGGATCACATCGTCCATCGAAGTGGCGTTCTTCCGATACTCCTTGAACGCGCTCTTCCGCCGCGCCAGTTCCGCCGAAACATGGTACGCGTGTCCGGTCATGATGGCCGTCACGGCGGCAGCCACCGCGCGGCCCTTCTCACTGTCGTACGGAAGCCCCAGCACCATGAGCAGCGAACCCAGATTCGCGTAGCCCAGCCCGAGCGGTCGGTACTCATGGCTGTTCCGGGCGATGGCTTCCGTCGGGTACGAACCGAGATCCACCAGAATGTCCTGGGCGGTAATGAAGACCCGCACCGCGTGCCGGATCCCCTCTACATCCAGAATGCCGTCCTCATCCAGGAACTTCAGCAGGTTCAGCGATGCGAGGTTGCAGGCGGAGTCGTCCAGGAACATGTATTCCGAACACGGATTGGACGCGTTGATCCGACCCGAAGCCTTGCAGGTGTGCCACCGGTTGATGGCGGAGTCGAACTGCATGCCCGGATCCGCGCAGGCCCACGCCGAGTGGGTCACGCGATCCATCAGATCCCGTGCGGAATAGGTGTCGCAGGTCTCGCCCGTCGTTCTCATGCGCGTGGTCCACGATCCGTCGTCTTCCACAGCCCGCATGAACTCATCGGTCACGCGCACGGAGTTGTTGGAGTTCTGGCCGCTGATGGTGTGGTAGGCCTCTCCGTTGAAGTCCGGGTCCATCCCTCCTTCAATCAGGATGCGGGCCTTCTCCTCTTCCTTCATTTTCCAGTCGATGAACGACTCAATCTCCGGGTGGTCCATGTCCAGACAGACCATCTTGGCGGCCCGGCGGGTGGTCCCCCCGGACTTGGTGGCTCCCGCCGCCCGGTCCAGCACCTCCAGGAAGGACATGAGCCCGCTGGAAGTGCCGCCACCGGAGAGCATCTCCCGACTCCCGCGAAGCGCCGAGAAGTTGGTGCCTGTCCCGGAGCCATACTTGAAGAGGCGGGCTTCATTCTGCGCGAGCTGGAAAATGGACATGAGATCGTCCGAAACCGACTGGATGAAGCACGCGCTGCTCTGCGGGCGGCTGTACGCATCCGATGTCCGGACGAAGGTGTCCGTCTCCGCGTCCCAGGCGAAGTTCCCGCCCGATCCGTCGATTCCGTATTCATGCCAGAGACCGCAGTTGAACCAGACGGGGGAGTTGAAGGCGCCACGCTGGGTAATGAGCAGGCTGGCGAGTTCCGCCTCGAAGGACTCCGCTTCCTTGATGCCCGAAAAGTAGTGGCCCTGATCCTCGCCGGCGGCACGAATGGTGCGCACAACGCGGCCGATCAGATCCCGGACGGAAGTCTCCCGACCGGCTCCCGGAACTCCCGCCTTGCGGAAGTACTTCGACGCGACAATGTCCGTGGCCAGTTGAGACCAGTCGCGGGGAACTTCGATGTCTTCCATGGAGAACACCACGGAACCATCCCTTGCGGTGATCTCCGCGCGACGCCTCTCATACTCCGTGTCCGCAAGACAATCGGTGCCCGGGGTGGAAAAGCGTCGGCCGATTCCTTCGCCCTTCTTCTTCCGTGTACGCTTTGTGCCTGCGCCGCCCTTCTTTTTTCCACCGTCCGCAACGCTCCGCGTCCGCCCCGCACCACTCATCCGCTCGCCCTTTCCCCGACCCGCCGACACGTACTCTACCGGGAGAAACCCCCGGACCCGCCGACTCTTCGGCACTGAATCTGAAGTTCGACCGTCCTGGGAGTCACTTTGGAAGCTGCGCGCTGTCTGAAGGCAAGTGCTGGATGTCTGGCCCGGCCCACGAAACGACTACCGGAATAGTCCCTGTCTGAAACGGAATACTGACCCCGAAAATCACTACATCTTGTGGCGAACGGCACACTAGACCCCTAGATTTAGGGCGTCAAGATTTTTCGATTTCTCCCCTCCTTCACCGGCTTTTCACCAATGCAAGGGTGCCCTCCGCACGCGCGCCCCGAGTGCCTGCCGGGTCTTTCCGGTCAGCGTTCTCCCGCTTGCCTGTCCCGGTTCCCTCTGGCAGACTGCGCGCCCGGGAACCGGAGGGAGATGCCGTGAACATCCTGGTACTGGGCTCGGGGCTCATGGGTTACGCGGCGGCGTTCGACCTCGCGCGGAGCCCCGGGGTAACCGGCGTGACCCTCGCCGATCAGGACGCGAAGACGCTGGAGAGCGCGCGCTCCCGCATCGCGGAGGCGACCGGCCGCGCCATCGACACCGTTCGCGTCGAACTCCCGGAAGACCCCACGCTGCCTGAGCTGCTCGCCCGACACGACGCCTGCCTGTCCGCCGTCCCGTACTTCTTCAACGCGGCCCTCGCCCGCGCCGCCGTCGGGGCGAGGACGCACTTCTGCGATCTCGGCGGGAACAATACGGTCGTCGCGGAAGAACTCGCGCTCGACGCCGACGCCCGGCGCGGCGGCGTCCGCATCATCCCCGACTGCGGGCTTGCGCCGGGGATGGTCAATGTCGTCGCGGCGCGTGCCGTGGAGCTTCTCGGCGAAGGCGTGGTGGACCACCTTCGGATTCGTGTCGGCGGCCTCCCGGCCCACCCCGAGCCGCCCCTCGACTACGCCCTCTTCTTCTCGGTCCACGGCCTGATCAACGAGTACATCGAACCCTGCCTCGTTCTGCGCGATGGAGAGACCTTCACGGTCGACGGGTTGTCCGAAACGGAGGAGATCGAGTTTGCGCCGCCCTTCGGGAAGATGGAGGCATTCCAGACCTCCGGCGGGGCGTCCACCATGCCGCACTCCTTTCGCGGGCGCGTCCGCAATCTCGACTACAAGACCATCCGCTATCCCGGCCATGCCCGGCAGGTGCGGCTTCTCTTCGACCTGGGGCTCGGTTCCACGGAGCCGGTCGCGCTCGCCGACGGTTCCACCGTCGCACCCAGAAAACTGCTCACCCGTCTCCTGGAAACACACCTCCCGCCCCCCGGAGAGGATGTGATTCTCGTCCGTGTGGAAGCGGAAGCCGGGCGCGACGGCGCGACACGCCGCTACCGCGCGGAACTGCTGTGCCGCCCCGATCGCTTCGGGAGAAGCGCCATGATGCGCACCACGGCGGATCCCGCATCCGTCATCGCGCAGATGATGGTCCGTGGAGAAACCGGCGAACCGGGGGCCGCCACGCCCGAGCGAGCCGTCCCGCCCGGGATCTTCCTGCGCCACCTCGCGGAACGCGATCTCGACCTCCGCGAGACCCTCGACGGCCAGCCACTCACCCTGCCGGACGACCGGGCATGAGCCTCGAGGACCGTCTCCGCGAGAAAGATCCCGCCACCGTCGCGCGGATGTTCACGGAAATCAGCCCCCGATACGACCTTCTCAATCGCCTCCTGTCGTTCGGGCGCGACCGGGTCTGGCGGCTGGCCGCTGTCCGCATGGCGCGTCCCTCCGAGGCGAGGCGCGTGCTGGATCTCGCCACGGGAACCGGAGATCTGGCCTTTGCCTTCGCGCAGGATCCCGACTTCGAGGGCGAAGTGGTCGGCCTTGACCTCAGTTCGGAGATGGTCCGGCGCGCACGCAAGAAGGCCGCCGCCCGAAATGTCTCGCACCGCGTGCAGTTTCGCGAAGGAGACGCGCTCGACATCCCGGAACCCGACGGCTTCTTCGACATCGCGTCCATCGGATTCGGCGTCCGCAACTTCGCCGATCTCGAAAAGGGCCTCCTCGAAGCCCACCGCGTCCTCACGCCCGGCGGGAGGCTCATCGTCCTGGAGTTCTTCCGGAAGCGGGAGAAGGCCCCCGTCCGGTTCTACCTCGACCACATCCTCCCGCGAGTCGGCCGGATCATCTCCCGCAATCCCTCCGCGTACCACTACCTCCGCCGCACAAAGAAGGGGTTCCTCTCGCCGGACGAGTTCGTCTCGCTGCTGCACTCTCTGGGATTTGCCCCGGTCGTCGTAAGACCGTTGACGATGGGGATCGCGCACTGCATCGTCGCCCGAAAAGGGTCCACGCCCGCCTCGCGGAGTGACGATTGACCGCCCGGATTCAGAAGGTCCTCTTCCTCGCCATCCTGCTCTACTTCTTCCTCGTGTTCATCGCGCTCATGGGCGTGGCGTTCAAGCTCCTCGGGAAGGACTTCAGCGCGGCCCTCATCCAGTCCACCTCGCATCCGGTCGTGGGGCTCATGATCGGGATGCTCGCCACGGCGATCATCCAGAGTTCCTCCACCACGACCGCCCTCGTCGTGGGGATGGTAGCCGCCGGGGCGCTCACCGTTCACGGTGCGGTCCCCCTGATCATGGGCGCGAACATCGGCACCACCGTCACGAACACGATGGTCGCGATGGCTTCCGTCAATCGCCGCGAGGAGTTCCGCCGCTCCTTCGCGGGCGCCACGATGCACGACTTCTTCAACCTGATGAGTCTGGCCATCCTGTTCCCGCTGGAAATCCGCTTCGGGTTCCTCGAACGGATGGCGGGCGCGGCCTCACAGATGCTCGTCGGTGGAGCGGAGGTGGAGTTCCACAGCCCGGTGAAGGCGGCCACGAAGCCCGTCGCCAAGGCCGTGGCCCATGCGCTCGAAGACGCGGGCCTCTCCGACCCGGTCACCGGGGGCGTCTGCCTCCTTCTGGCGCTCGGCGGGATCTTCCTCGTGCTGCTCCGGCTCCCGAAGATGATGCGCGAACTCTTCCTCGCACGCGCGGAGGGTGCCTTCTTCCAGCATATGCGGCGCGGCGGCCTCTCCGGGATTCTCGTGGGGACCTTCATCACCGTGCTCGTGCAGTCCAGTTCCATCACGACCTCCCTGCTCGTGCCGATGATCGGGGCGGGCATCCTGCCGATGGAAGGCGCGTTCGCCATCACACTCGGCGCGAATATCGGCACGACCGTCACCGCCCTTCTCGCCTCCACGGCCGGAAGCCGGGAGGGGGTCACCATTGCGCTCGTGCACCTGTTCTTCAACATCGCTGGGATCGCCCTCATCTATCCCGTCCGCGCCGTCAGGAGGCTTCCCATTCGCATGGCTGAGAAACTTGCGGACCTGTCGCTGCGATCGAAACTGATCCCCCTTCTCTATCTCTTGTCCCTGTTCTTCCTGCTGCCCGGCCTCGTCATTCTGGCGCAGCGGTTGATACCCGGGGGATAACCCCCGCTGGAGGTGTGTCATGTTCAAGTCCCTTGCGAACTTCTTTCGTGGAGTCGACTGGACCGACGAAATCGTTGAGAGCTTCGACCGGATGCTGGCACTCGCCGAGGAGAACTTCATCCTCTGCGCCGACACGCTCTTCGATGCCGAAAATCCCGAAGCCATCCGCGACGATCTCTACGCCCGGGACCGCGAGATCAACCACCGCGAGAGGAAGATCCGGCGGCGCATCATCTCGCATCTGGCGGCCAACCCGAGCGACCACGAAATCCCGACCGCCTTCATCCTCACCAGTCTCGTGAAGGACGCCGAGCGCATCGGCGACTATGTGAAGAACCTCTACGAGGTCCACCAGATCCACGGCGGGAAGGACCTCTGCCGGGAAGCCTACGATCGGCACTTCGATGGGGTCCGCACGCTGGCGAAGGAGCTCTTTATCGAGACCCGCGGGTGTTTTTCCGACAGCGACACCGACCGCGCCCGCCGTGTCATTGAGACCGGACGGGAGGCCATGCGCCGCTGCGACGAGGCGCTCCCGGTGATCGCTTCCGGGGACCACGAAGTGCCCGAAGCCGTGTCGCTCGTGCTGACGGCCCGCTACTACAAGCGGATTCTCGCGCATCTGGTGAACATCGCGACGGCGGTCGTGATGCCCGCCGACAAGGTGGACTACTTCGACGAACCTCTCGCGGGCGACTGACCCGCCTCCTCCGCCACGCGGAGGATGCGCAGGTGCGGTCCGATCGGGGGGATATCGAACTCGTCACCCAGGACCCGCCAACCGTGGCGAATGTAAAACCCCACGGCTCCCGTCCGGGCATTCGCCCAGAGAGGCCCGGGGCGACCCTCTCCGGCCATCACGCCATCCACCGCGCGAAGAAGAAGCGCGCCGACTCCGCGTCCCCGCAGATCCTCCCGCACCGCCATCCCGCGAAGCCGCCACCCCGCCTCCTCCGGCGGCCCGGGGAAGGGAGCGGGCAGAACGCTGACCACGCCGACGATCTCCCCGGGGAAACCGGCAGCCAGGTGGAAGCTCCGCGAATCCGCATCCTCCGCGAAGGCGGCGGGCTCTCCCTCCATGCCGCGACGCAGAACGCGCGCACGAAGCGGCAGCACCTCTGCCGCCCCCACTCTCCGAATGTCCGGCGTCCGGCGCTCATGCTCCACGCTTCCCCTCCTGATTGTCCGGTCGATCATGCCGGTCAGCAACCCGCCTGACAACCTCGGCGGAAATGCGCGCTGGCACCGCGCGCCCGCATCCCTCACAATGGCGCGGTTCAAGTCGGATCACTTTCCCAGCCGGAGGATTCCCATGACCGCAGGCACCACGCCCGTCCGCCTGAAGAACCTGATCGCGGGGCGCTGGACGGACTCCGTCGCGGAAACCACCACCCCCGTCTTCAACCCCGCCCACGGCACCGTTCAGGCGGAAGTCCCGTGGTCGGAACCGGAGGAAGTGGACGCGGCGGTCCGCGCGGCCGCAGAGGCATATCCGGCATGGCGGGAGACGCCGGTTGCCGCGCGCGCGCGGGTGCTCTTCGCCTATCGAGAACTGGTGGGGCGCCACGCGAAGGAACTCGCGGAGATCGTCACCTCCGAGCACGGCAAGATCATCACCGACGCCATGGGGTCGGTGATCCGGGGCCAGGAGATCATCGACTTCGCCTGCGGCATTCCAACCCTCCTGCAGGGAGACTCCAGCGAACTGACCGGGCCGGGCATCGACTGCGTGAGCCATCGCCAGCCGCTGGGGGTCTGCGTGGGGATCACGCCGTTCAACTTCCCGGCCATGGTCCCCATGTGGATGATCCCGCTCGCGATCGGCTGCGGGAACACCTTCGTCCTCAAACCCTCGGAGAAGACGCCACGGACTTCCGAGCGAATGCTGGAGCTGCTGGCGGAGGCGGGTTGCCCGGACGGCGTCGTGAATCTGGTTCACGGCGGGAAGGAGACGGTCGAGGCGCTCGTCCGCCATCCGCAGGTTCGGGCGGTCTCCTCCGTGGGGAGCACGGCCGCCGCACTGGCCACCTACCGTCTGGCCGCGAACGAAGGCAAGCGCGTGCAGGCTCTCGGCGGCGCGAAGAACCATCTGGTGGTCATGCCGGATGCGGATCTGGACATGACGGTGGACTCCATCATCGGGGCGGCGTACGGCAGCGCGGGAGAGCGCTGCATGGCGATCAGCGTCGTCGTGGCGGTGGGCGATGTGGCGGAGCCGATCCGCGAGCGACTTGCCGCGGCGGCCGGTGCCCTTCGCACCGGTCCGGGCATGGACCCGGCCAACGACATGGGTCCGCTCATCACGGCGGAGCACCGGGATCGTGTCGCCTCCTTTGTCGACCAGGGAGTGTCCGGGGGAGCGGACCTGGTCGTGGACGGGCGCGGCCTGGTGGTCCCCGGGCACGAAGACGGCTTCTTCCTCGGACCCACACTGTTCGACCATGTGAAGCCCGACATGACCATCTACACCGAGGAGATCTTCGGACCCGTGCTGTGCATGGTCCGCGTCCCGGACTTCGAGTCCGCGCTCGCCCTGGTAAACGCGGGCAAGGTCGGCAACGGCACGGCGCTCTTCACGCGGAGCGGGCACTTCGCACGGGAGTACGAGCGACGCGTGGAAGTGGGGATGGTCGGCATCAATGTGCCGATCCCGGTGCCGATGGCCTACTACCCCTTCTCCGGATGGAAGGGGAGTTTCTTCGGCGACCTGCATGTCCACGGGCGCGACGGCGTCGCGTTCTACACGGAGACGAAGGTCGTGACGAAGCGGTGGCCCCGCCCGGAGGAAGTGAAGGGGCCTGACTTCTCGTTCCCGCAGTCCACCTGAGCCGGGCGCAGCCGCGGCCGGGCCGTAGAAGCTCGTCGGGGGGGGTGAGCGTCGCTCACGCCCTGAGAGGCATTCAGCGGCCCCTGCGGCCGCTTTGCGCCGCCTTGGCATCCCCCCGCGCAGGACCCGCCGGATAAGGGCTATAGACACAATCGCGGGAACCTGTTTCCCTTTCCGCTGATTATGAGGTCAGTCGCTTCCCCATGAGCGGTATGCCCTCCGTCCCGATTGACCGTCCCAATGAGCCTGGAGGAACCGATGCGCTTCCATTTCAAGGATACTCTTGTCCCCATTCTGATGCTGCTGGCTCTCTGCCTGGCGGCAGCCGCCCCCGTCGCGGCCGGCACGGCCTCCATCCGGGGCTCCGTCACAGACGGCGGCACCGGCGCGGCCCTGTTCTCGGCCAATGTCGTCCTGTCGAACGCCTCAGGCCAGACGGTCAACGGTCGGCTGACCGGCGAGTCCGGCAAGTTCGTGTTCGCCGACCTCGCGGCGGGCACCTACTCCGTCCGCGTCTCCTACATGGGCTACTCCGCCTGGTCGGGCGATGTCACCGTCTCCGGTGGAGAAGCCGCCCGCATCTCGGTGGAGCTCTCCGAGACGGCGTTTGAGATGGATGCGGTGCAGGTCACCGCCTCGCGCCGCCCGGAGAAGATCGTGGACGCCCCGGCAGCGGTGCATGTCGTGAATCAGGGGGATATCCAGAGCCGAGAGACGCTGACTCCGGCGGACCACCTGACGACGGTGCCCGGCGTGGATGTGGTCCGCGCGGGCATCAACCAGTCGAATGTCGTGGTGCGCGGGTTCAACAATGTGTTCTCCGGCGCCACGCTGACCCTCGTGGACAACCGGATTGCCCGCGTCCCGTCGCTCCGGGTGAACGCCTACCAGTTCATCCCCACGCCGACCGAGGAGTTCGAGCGGATCGAAGTCGTCTCCGGCCCCGGTTCGGCACTCTACGGCCCGAACAGCGCCAACGGCGTCGTCCACATGGTGACGCGCTCTCCGTTCTCGTCGGAAGGGACGACCGTGAGCGTCGCCGCCGGGACGCGCAACATCATCACGCGCTCCATCCGCCATGCGGTGAAGCTGAGCGACCGGGCGGCCTTCCGGGTCTCGCTCCAGCATCAGGAGGGCGAAGACTGGGAGTATGTGGATCCGGTCGAGCAGTACTACCGCCAGGTGGCCATCGACGATGGTGCGGACCCCGCGACGCTCCTGATCGGTGCCCGGGACTACCATGTGGACCGGCTGGGAGTGGAAGGTCGCCTGGATGTCCATCTGACTCCGGAAGCCACCTTCATCCTGAACGGCGGCGTCAACGAAGCGTCGAACATTGAGATGACCGGCCTCGGGACCGGGCAGGTCAAGGACTACCAGTACTCCTACGCACAGGGGCGTCTGCTGTACCGCGACTGGTTCCTCCAGTCCTTCGTGAACCAGAGCGATGCCGGAGACACCTACCTGCTGCGGACGGGAGCCCCGATCGTCGACGAGTCCAAGCTCTTCGTCACCCAGATCCAGCACGGTGCCGCCCTCGGCGCGAATCAGGACTTCACCTACGGGGTGGACATCCTGAATACCCGCCCCGACACCAGGGGCACCATCAACGGGCGAAACGAGGAGTCCGACGCCATCGACGAGTTCGGTGCGTACCTCCAGAGCGAAACCCGCCTGGGGAGAGGACTGAAGCTGGTGGCCGCCGCGCGACTGGACGACCACAGCCATCTGGAGGATCGGGTCTTCTCGCCGCGGGCCGCGGTGGTCTTCGGCCCGACGGATGCCCACACGGTCCGCGCCACCTTCAACCGTGCGTTCAGTACGCCGACCTCCAACAACCTCTTCCTGGATCTTCTCGCGCTGGAAGACCTCGGCGGACTCGGCATGGATCTGTGGGCCAAGGGGGTCCCCGCGGACGGATTCACCTTCGCTCGGAATGACGCCCTCGGTGGTGTGGGCGGGCTCTTCATGCAGTCACCGTTCACGCCGGACATCCTGGGTGGCCCGGCGCAACCGCTGCCCGCGGACGCCACGCTCATGTGGGGCGCCATTCAGGCCATCATGGCGGCTCAGGGCGTGGACATTTCCGGCATTCCGGATCCTGCCGTGATCGCCCCGGGAACCGTCGGCACGACGCTCCGCGTTCTCAACACCACGAGCGGCGAGTTCGACGAGGTGGACCCGTCCTATGTCACCGATGTGGACCGCATCCGGCCCACCATTACGGAGACCATGGAACTGGGATACAAGGGGATGGTCGGCAGCCGCATCTCCGTGGCCGTGGACCTTTACCACAGCAAGGTCACCGACTTCGTCTCCGCGCTTCGTGTCGAGACGCCGAATGTGTTCTACGATCCCGCGACGCTGGCCGCGTACCTCGGGGGGCTCGGCCTTCCTCCGGATCAGGTGGCCTCACTCGCGGAGGGCATCGCGGGCATCCCGGTCGGCACCATCACACCGGAAGGCTCGGAGGATCCCACGGATCTCATCATGACCTATCGCAACTTCGGGGACTTCGACCTCGACGGGCTGGACCTCAGCGTCCAGTGCGCACTCTCGCGTCTGTGGACCGCGGGGTTCAACTACTCGCATGTGACGAAGGATGTGTTCACGGATGACGGCGGAATGGGCGAGATCGCGCTGAACTCACCCAAGAACAAGGCGGGGGCCACGCTGGCCTACCATGATGCCGCCACGGGCTTCAACGCAAAGGCCCGGCTGCGCTGGGTGGAGTCCTTCCCGGTGAACTCCGGCGCGTTTGTCGGCACCGTGGACGAGTACACGACCGTGGACCTCACGGCCGGATACCGCATCGGCGAAGGAACCCGCGTTGACCTGACGGTCCAGAACCTGCTCGACAACCTGCACCAGGAGATCATTGGCGCGCCGGAACTCGGACGCCTGGCGATGCTCCGGATTTCGCAGTCGTTCTAGCCTCCACCGGGCGCCTCTCCTGACGGGGGGGCGCCCATTTTGCAACCTCTTCCCTCCCCGGGAGTCCAGGGAGGAGCCAGTCGGAGGACTTCATGCGCGCCCGATCGTGGATTCCCCTCGCTCTTCTTCTCGTCCACGCGGCCCAGACCGCCTCTGCCGACGCCGCCCCGAAGCCGGGGGCAGTCCTTCGCGGGATCGTGACGGACTCCGCCACCGGGGACGGCCTCTTCTCGGCCAACGCCATCCTCTCCCGCCCCAACGGGGACACCGTGGTCGGTCGCCTCACCGGCGAAAAGGGCGACTTCTTCTTTGAGAACCTCGCCGCGGGACTCTATCGGCTCAAAGTCTCCTACATGGGCTATCGCACGAAGACGATCGAGATCACCGTCAGGAAGAACAAGCCACAGGAGATTTCGATCACCCTGGATGAGGCCGCCTTCGAAGTGGACGCGGTTCAGGTCACGGCATCCCGCCGCCCGGAGAAGATCCTGGAGGCCCCCGCATCCGTGCAGGTGGTCGGCAAGGAAGCCATTCGCGCAGTGAAGTCCATGACGCCCGCGGACAACATCACCGCGCTCCCGGCCGTGGATGTGGTGCGATCGGGACTCAACCAGGCCAATGTCGTGGTCCGCGGGTTCAACAATGTCTTCTCCGGCGCCACGCTGACCCTCGTGGACAATCGGATCGCGCGCGTTCCGTCGCTTCGCGTGAACGCCTATCAGTTCATCCCGACCGCCACCGATGACCTCGACCGAATCGAGATCGTCTCCGGGCCGGGCTCCGCTCTCTACGGGCCGAACAGCGCGAACGGCGTCATCCATATGCTGACGCGCTCTCCCTTCGACTCCCCGGGAACGGAGGTCTCCGCGTCCGGCGGGGAGCGGGGCGTGACCATGGGATCGGTGCGCCACGCGATGAAGCTCGGCGAGAATGTCGCCTACAAGGTCACGGTCCAGCAGCAGCAGGGGAACGACTGGCAGTTCACGGACCGGCTGGAGGCGGAGGCGCGGGAAAACGCCATCGCTCTGGGAGCACTCGCGGACACGCTCAGCATCGGACGCCGGGATTACGACATCGATCGGCTCGGCGTGGAGGGCCGCCTCGATGTGCGAATGAACGGCAAGTCCTCGCTGATTCTGGGCGGCGGGTACAATCGGGCATCCAATGTGGAGATGACCGGAGTCGGCGGCGCGCAGATTGTGGACCATACTTACAGCTACCTGCAGGGGCGCCTGCTCTACGGCGGCTGGTTCCTCCAGTCGTTCGTGAACATGAGTGACGCGGGAGACTCGTACCTTCTGCGGACCGGCGAAGGCATGATCGATGAGTCCAAGCTCATCGTCACCCAGCTTCAGCACGGAATGGACCTCGGCGAGAACCAGGACTTCACCTACGGCATGGATGTGCTGCTCACGCGTCCGGAGACGAAGGGCACCATCCTCGGCCGCAACGAAGACGACGACAACATCGACGAAGTCGGCGGCTACTTCCAGTCGGAGACGCGGTTGTCGAACGCGCTGAAACTCGTCGCGGCGGCGCGACTCGATCATCACAACCGGCTTGAGGGGGTCGTCTTTTCGCCGCGGGCGGCCATCGTTTACGGGAAGTCCGACCAGCGCAAGTTCCGCCTCACCTACAACCGCGCCTACAGCACACCCAGTTCGACGGAACTCTTCGTGGATGTCATCGCCATGAACGATGTGTTCGGATTCTCGGACTTCGGGATGAACTCCTTCCAGTCGGACGTTCTCTATCGGGGGGTTCCCGACGAAGGCTACACCTTCCGCAAGGACGCCAACGGCGGGCTGGGCGGACTGTACATGCAGTCGCCCTTCAATCCGCTGGGGCGGGAAGCGTACGCACCGGCAGATGCGAATGTCGCGGCGACCAGCCTGGAAGCATCCTGGGCGTGGCTCAATGCGCGAACGCTGGTCGCGGCGCAGGGGTATCCGCAGGTACTCGCGGTCTCCTCTCCCGGCCCGGGAGATGTAGCGACCACCCTTCGCGTGGTGGACATCGCCACGGAGACGCTGGTCGAGGTGGATCCGTCGTATGTCATGGACATCGACCCCCTGATCCCCACCATCCGGAACACGGCGGAGGTCGGCTTCAAGGGCTTCCTGTCGCAGACGCTCGGAGCATCGGTGGATGTCTACCACAACCGCGTGAACAACTTCGTCTCGGCGGTGCGCGTGGAGACGCCCAATGTCTTTCTGGACTCCACCAGCGTTCACGCCTACCTGCTGTCGGAAGGCGTGCCGGAGGCGGATGTCGCCGAACTGGCGTCCAAGCTTGCGGAGATCCCGCTGGGCACCATCACGCCGGAGGGCTTCACCGGCGACGACGCGGCCGACCTCATGATCTCCTACCGGAACTTCGGCGACTTCTCCTACATGGGCGTGGACATGTCGCTCCTGTGGGCGCCGTCAAGACTGTGGACGGGCGGACTCAACTACTCGTATGTGAGCCGGGACTTCTTCCGATCCGCCGACGGGATCGGCGATGTCGCGCTCAACGCTCCGAAACACAAGTTCGGCGGGATGGTCGCCTATTCAGACCGCGCCACCGGATTCAACGCCATGCTGCGTGTCCGGTATGTGGACGCCTTCCCCGTGGACTCGGGAGCGTACACCGGCACCATTCAGGCGTACACGATCGCCGACCTCTCCGCCTCGTACGACTTCACGGAGGCCACCCGGCTCAATCTCACCATCCAGAACATCCTGGACCACCGCCATCAGGAGTTCATTGGGGCGCCGGAACTGGGACGACTGGCGCTTCTCGGACTCAGCCAGAGCTTCTGAGAGGTCTCCTTCCGGGCGGACAGTGCCGCGGGCCGCGTCGAAGGGCGCGGCCCGTTTGCGTCCGGGGCCGGTTCCAGAGCGAGCGGAAGCCGCACCCGGAAGATGGACCCCTTGCCCGGGACACTCTCCACGCCGATCTCGCCGCCGATGAGTTCCGTCAGTTGCCGCGTCATCGCAAGCCCCAGTCCCGTACCGCCAAACCGGCGCGTGGCGGACCCGTCGGCCTGAGTGAACTTGTCGAAGACCGTCGCGAGCTTCTCCGCCGGAATCCCGACGCCACTGTCTTCCACGGCCACCACCACCATCGCGGTGCCGCGTTCCTCGCGCGCGCACTCCACCGCGATCCGCACCCTGCCCTCCTGCGTGAACTTGAGCGCGTTCCCGGCGAGGTTCGTGAGAATCTGCCGCACGCGGCCTTCGTCTCCCCGGAAGAGGCGTGGAACTCCCGGCGGGTACTCCACCACAAGGTCCACGCCCTTCTCCCGTGCCGCGTCGGCCATCGTCTCGGCAATCCCCGAGATCGTCCGCGCGAGATCGAAGCGGTGGTCCTCCAGCGAAACCTGCCCGGCCTCGACCCGCGAGATTTCGAGAATCGTCGTGATGAGTTCGAGCAGCGCGTCCGCCGACCGGCGGATGGAGTCGACATACTCGCGCTGCTCACGACTCAGGTCCGTCTCGTCAAGCAGACCTGCCATCCCCGTGATCCCGTTGATCGGCGTGCGCGTCTCGTGGCTCATGTTCGTGAGGAACTCCGGCGCCGCGCGACGGGCTTCATCCAGACGAGCCTGCGCCGCCTCCAACTCCTCCGCGCGCTCTTCCAGAAGCCGGCGATTCACGAGCGCCGTCCAGTATTCCCGGTGGGCGCGCCCCCCCTGCGCGGTCAGGAGCCCTGAGAGGAGCAGGAGCACGGCGGCGGCGGCAAACCCGTCGGCTCCCCCCCGGTGGAGGGTTGCCGCAGCCGCGGGCAATGCCACCACGCCCAGATACGCGCGGTGAACCCGAAGGCAGGGCGCCAGCGAGGAAGACGCCACGCAAAGCCCGCAGGCGCCAGCCAGCAGAATGAGCGTCGCGGTGTCCAGTCCGCGCGTGGTGACTGCATACGCGCAGAGCACCCCCCAGAGCGTACCGGCGACCAGCGTGGCCGTGGCGAAGAGCGTGCGGCCGCGAGAAGGACGATTCGCGCGCGGAGCCTCGGCCGCGCGCGCCACGACGAGCTGAAACGCCGCGCTCACCAGAAGCACCACGCCTGCGGCCACCGCTTTCCAGGCGGACTCCGGCGGGAGATCCGCAAAGTAGACACCCGGCAGATAGATCAGCACCGGAGCCACCACAGTCGAAGCCGACCGCTGCGCCGCCTCGCGGACAACGACGGACTGGAGAGGCTCTCGACGAGACGCCGACAAACGCGACACGCGGCACTCCCGGGCAACGGGGCGGAACGGGGCTTGTCGGTAGAATCGGCAGACAGGCCCGGTGGCATGACCCCGCGAAGACCGAAAAGGCCGCGTTCCGCGAAGTGCTGCGCGTCTCCCCGGATCACTCGAGTGCCGCGACCGGTCTGGCAGCGTGCGGAGGGGGCGGCGAGTAGCCCCCCGAAAGCACCCGGAGAGGTCAGCGCGAAGGCGGATCCGGCGGGACCGGAATCCCCAGGACGCGTTCCGCGCGTTTGTGCGCCGCGAGAATCCCGCTGAAGAGATCCCACAACTCTCGGGCCTTTCCGGCACAGCGCATGGAGAGCGTTTCGTCCGCGACGAGGTCCCCGTCGACAGTCGCCTCGTCGATGAAGCCCACGACAGAGCGCGAAAGCGCCGCCGCCCGTGCGCACATGGACTTCATGGACGCGACATCCCGGTTGATCCTCCGGGCCTCCTGCGGAGTCCAGACCGCCTCCAGCCTCTCCAGGCGTTCCAGGATTTCTCCCGCAAGACGCTCCATGTCCGCGGCGTCGTCCCGGGCCAGCGCGAGGTCCATCCCCCCACCCCAGGACTCATAATGAAGTGTGGCGGCGTGGCGGGTGCCCGCGAAGGCCCGCACGCCCATGTGGTAGTGATGGTGAGCGTGGTTTGCGGTGGCGAAGGCAGGCGCGGCGGCCAGCAACGCGATCAGCACCGTGCCGAAAACGCTGGAGAGCGCATGGTCTCTGTTGAACACGGGGATCCTCCGGGATCGGGAAGCATGCGTGCGATCCCCCGGACCCTACTGCTCCCGACCGGCGGCGTCACGCGTTACCGCGCCCCCCGCACACGAACCGGACCACGCGTCATCGCACCCTCGTGACGCGCTGGAAGGTCACGCTTTCCCCCGCGCGAAGCCGCGCAAAGTAGATCCCGGAAGCGACCGCCACGCCCGATTCGTCGCGCCCGTCCCACGCGGTCTCGTGCAATCCTGCCGAAGCCGGCCCCGCGAAGAGCGAACGCACATGGCGCCCCGCCACATCCACAATCGACAGCTCCGCGGCCGTCCGGCGCGGCACCTGCCACGACACGACCGTCCGCTCGCGGAAGGGATTCGGCACGCCGCCGAGAACCGCCGTCATCCGAACAGGCGCCGGCCCGTCGCCCGGCAGCGCAGCGCCGGTCGCGCTCCCGCCGTCCCATCGGAAGAGGTCGCCGTTGGGAGTGGTCGCCGCGTAGATCACGCCGCCGGAATCCTTGTGGAAGCGCAGCACTTCCCGCACGCCGGTCATGGTGCCCTCCACGGTCCATGTGGCTCCATCGTCGCCGGTCCGGCAGACCGGCTGCTCCATTCCCGGCTGGAACCCGACCAGGAAGTCTCCCTCCGGCGTTTCCACCAGATCGAAAATGCGGATCGCGTGGATCGAGTCCGCCTCCACGGAAGCGACCGGGGTCCAGGTCACGCCGACATCGGTGCTCCATCGCACCTGCCCCCCGTGGAGGTCATGCGACCAACCGGTCCACCACACGCGCCCCGCGGAGTCGTTGTGGAAGCTCTCCACGCTCCACATTCCCGATCCCAGCATCAGCCCGGTCCATGTGGCGCCGCCGTCCGTGGAACGGTTGAGACGACCCCATCCTCCCGCCAGCAGAATGCCGGGAGAGGGTTCGTAGAGCGTTGCGATCTTGTTCTGCATGGCGGAGGTGGCTCCCAGGGCCGTCCAGGTCGCTCCCGAGTCGACCGTGGCGTAGATGTCGCAGTTGGGCGAGGTTCCGGCCAGCACGCGCCCGTCGGAGGTCGAAAGAAGTGCCCGCACGGCGGTGGCCCCCGGGATGTCCCCGGTAGCAATCCACGAAAGCCCGTCGTCACCGGAGAAGAACACATCCCCGTCCGGGTAGGTCCCCGCGTAGAGATCCCCGCCGGGCGTCTGGAGAAGCGAGTACGCGTTCATCGCTCCCGGAAGCAGCGACTTCGCCCAGCTCGCGCCCGCGTCGGTCGATCGATACACCGCGCCTTCGGGAGAGGTCGCGGCGTGGAGCGTTCCGCCCGTCTCTCCGAGAATCGCGTTCACATTCCACGCGCCGTCCAGTTCTCCAAGCTGCGCCCACACTCCATCGGGATGCACCACCGTGTCCGGCGCCACACTCGAATCCGCATGCAGCACCCACAGATCCTCAATGCCGCGCGTGCCCTCGGAGACGCCGGAGGAAATGACCAGCCGATCCTCCCCCACCGACGCCCACGGCGTACAGGCCGGGCCATCCGTATTGACGGGGGCCCCCAGATTCTGCGGCGGACCCCAGACGCCTGCCCCCACAAGCTCGCTCACCCACAGGTCCGCGTTCCCGTAGCCTCCGGGCCGAATCCCCCCGAAGTCGCTGAAGTAGAGCCGCTGGCCGTCTCGGGAGATATAGGGCCGAACCTCCGCGTTGGGGCTGTTCACGGCTCCGGGAGCAGCCCGGTGGTTCACCCAGTCGGTGATGGCGCCGCTCGGGCCCCGGTCCGCAAGCCAGATGTTGGACGCCTTCACATAGTAAAGCTGCGACGCATTCGCCGACAGGCACGGATCCGACCCGACAAAGAGCGAATCGACTTGCGTGAACACGCCAGCCGTTCGCACCGCGCATCGAATGACCGCCCCGCTCGCGTAGAGGAGAGTGTCGCCGTCGGCCGTCGTGGTGGGCCGACGCTCTCCGGCAGCCGTGTTGACTCCCGGCCCGAGATTCGTGTCCGGACCCCAGTCCCCCGCCACGGAATCCCATTCCGCGTGGTAGAGATCCCAGTTGCCCTGATGGCCGGAATCCGCGGGACCGCCCACACCCGACAGGCGGATGAAGAAGAGTTCCTGCTCGTCAGGCGTGAGCCACCCGTTGCACTCGGAATCGTAGAGGCAGACGCTGAGGCTGATCGGATGGCTGTACGAACCGGCCGCCGTGCCGCCGATCCCGCGAGCCCCCGCATAGGGTTGTTCGCCGTCCGGGGCGTTGCCCGGATCGCAGGCGATCGCCGCGCCCGCGATCAACAGCCCGAGCGCCGCGGCCGACCCGAATGCGGGCCGCCGCCGACCGCCGCCCGTCATCGGACCCTCGTGACGCGCTGGAAGGTCACGCTCTCCCCCGAGTGAAGCCGCGCAAAGTAGATCCCGGAAGCCACCGCCACGCCCGACTCGTCGCGCCCGTCCCACGCGGTCTCGTGCAGCCCCGCCGAAGCCGAACCCGCGAAGAGCGAGCGCACATGGCGCCCCGCCACATCCACGATCGAAAGCTCCGCGACCGTCCGGCGCGGCACCTGCCACGACACGACCGTCCGCTCGCGGAAGGGATTTGGCACGCCGCCGAGGACCGCCGTCATCCGAACAGGCGCTGGCCCCTCGCCCGGCACCGCCGCGCCGGTCGCGCTCCCGCCGTCCCATCGGAAGAGGTCGCCGTTGGGCGTGGTCCCCGCATAGATCACGCCGCCGGAGTCTTTGTGGAAGCGGAGAATCTCCCGCGCGCCGGAGAGCGACTCCTGGACATCCCAGGTCGACCCTCCGTCGGTGGTGAGACAAGCGACCCGCTCCGGCCCGGGCTGGAACCCGACAAGGAGCGATCCCGCCTCCGGCTCCACGAGATCGTATACGCGCACCGCGTTCAGCGAATCCACCGTGACCGAGGAGGAAGTCGTGGTCCACGACGCCCCGTCGTCGTTGCTTCTCCTGACGAAGCCCTGATCGTGGTGGCTCCAGCCGGTCATCCAGAGTGTCCCCGAGGAGTCGGTGGTGAACGACTCGAAGCTGAACATCCCGCTTCCCAGAATGATCCGGCTCCACGAACTCCCGCCATTGATCGAGCGGTTCAGGTCTCCCCAGCCGCCCGCCAGGAGCACCCCCGGCGACGGTTCGGCCATCCGCGTCACGCTGTTCTTCATGCCGGAAGTGGCCCCCAGCGCGGACCAGCTGCTCCCGCCGTCGGTCGTGGCGAAGATGGCGCAGTCCGGCGACGCGCCCGCAAGCACGCGCCCGTCGGAGGTCTCCAGAAGCGACCGAATGCTCTTCGCGCCGGGGATCGGCGCCGTGCCGCTCCAGGATGCCCCCCCGTCCGTCGACCGGAATACGCGCCCCCGCGGGTAGGTCCCCGCATACAGATCCCCGGTGCTTGTCTCCATGAGCACATGGACTTTCATCGCGCCGGGCAGAATCGTCTTCGCCCACGAAGTGCCGTCGTCGGTCGACCGGAAGACGGCGCCCTCCGGGGAAGTCGCCGCGAGGAGCGTGCCGCCGGTCTCCCCGATGATGTCGTACACATTCCACGCCCCGGCCAGATCGCCCAGGAGTGTCCAGTCTCCCGGCACATGGCTCGCGGAGTCCGGCGCCACGGTCGAGTCCGCGTACGAGATCCAGATGTCCTCCGTGCCGCGGCTTCCCTCGTTCGATTCCGACGCGGTGTAGATCCGCCGTCCGTCCGCCGACACCCACGGCGTGCAGGTGGGCCGGTCGCTGTTGACCGGCGGCCCCATGTTCGCGGGCGGCTTCCAGTCGCTCATGACCGGATCCCAGTCGCTCACCCACAGGTCCGCGTCCCCGTACCCGCCCGGGCGGGGGCCTCCGAAGTCCGCAAAGAAGAGTCGGGTTCCGTCACGGGAGATGTAGGGCCGATCCTCCCGGTAGGTTGTATTGACGAAGGAGTTGAGCGCGCGCAGGTTCACCCAGTCGGTGATGGCGCCGCTCGGTCCGCGGTCCGCCACCCAGATGTCGTAGTTGCGCACGAAGTAAAGTTGCGATCCGTCTTCGGAAAGGCACGGGTCCATCCCCGTGAAGAGCGAATCCACCAGAGAGAACACTCCTCCGGAACGAATCGCCACCCTCATGATGGCCCCGGATGCGAAGATCAGCGTGTCCCCGTCCGCCGTCGTCGTCGGGCTGCGGTCCGCATTGGGTGAGTTCACGCCCGGTCCCAGATTCGACACCGGCCCCCAGTCCCCCGCCACGGAATCCCAGTCCGCGTGGTAGATGTCCCACTTCCCTTCGAAGAGCGAATCCGCAGGCCCGGCATGGCCGGACGCGCGGATGAAGAAGATCTCCGACTCGTCGGAAGTGAGCCACGGATTGCAGTCGGAGTCGTAGTTGGACACGCCGACCGAGACGAGATGGCTGAAGCCGTCCGCGAAGTGCCCAGTGCGCGACGCGGGACCGGCAGGCGGCGCCCCCGACCCCGCGGGAGCGGTGGCGTCCCACCGCGACCCGATGCGGCAAGCGGTGGCGGGCTGTGGCGCCAGTACCCACGCCAGAGCGATCGGAATGGAGAGGGCAAGAAGCAGACGGTCGACGATCCGGCGACAGCAGAGGAACTTCGGCACCATGGCCTCCCGGGGGGAGAGGGTGTGAGAGTTCTTCGGATGCGTGCTTCCCGCCGGCCAAGGCGTGGGACCATTCTACCGAAATGGGCACGGATGCGCCAAATCACACTGCCAGTGAGCCCTCAGTGCGGCTCACCACGCCCGCGCAACCGACGCGGCCAGCGAAAGCCCGCCCAGGATCCGCTTCTTCTCCGAAGGAGGGGAGGGCGGGGGTGGCGGACCCGGCGGACCGGGAGGCGCGTCGGCCTCGGGCCGATCGTCCCCCAGCGGAGCCACACTCCTGGCGTGAAGCGCGCCGGTCCACCCCGGGCGCGGCGACCAGGTGAGTTCCAGATCGAGTTGGGCGCCCCAGGGGGCGTGCGTGTCGAACTCGGCCTCGTGCGCTTCGTAGGTGAAGTAGAACGGGTACACCACCGGGACGCGCTCTTCCCACGCGACCCTCCCGTGGTCCTTCCACTTCTCAAACCGTCCGTCGATTCGCAGACGAAGACTGCGCCATGCGTGCGTACTCCACTCGACGCGGGCGTAGATGGCCTCCCAGTGCGCGTCCACGGAGACGAGCCGGTAGCGCGTGGACCGGAAGATCTCCCAGACGCTGAACGGCCAGATCTCCGCGAAGCCCCGGCCGCCCCGCACGCGCCATCGGTCCACCCCGCCCGAGACGCGAAGACGCGACCCCGGCCTCCATCCCGCTTCCACCGTTCGCCGGTCCGTCTCGACGCCGCCCGCGTCCAGATAGCGCGTGCCGCCCGACGCCATGGCAAGGTCCACAGACGCCACCTCCCGCGAGGCGCGAAGGTCCACTTGCGGACCCCGGACCGCAGAGAGGCGCGCGGACAGGCGATCCACGGCAATGAACGGCAGGTTCCAGGTCTCCGGGTCGGTGCGTTCTCCCGCGACACGCCGCCGCCTGGCGGACGCTTCCACGCGAAGAACGCCAAGGATCGGACGAAGCCCAAGGTGCGCTTCGCCGACTTCATCTCGAAGCCGGACCGGAAAGCGAAAGAGCGACCCGGAGACGCGCTGCGACAGTCGCGTTTCGGTGCGCGCCAGCCACGCGCGTGCCTCGACGCGCTCCAGTGCGCCCCACGCGCCCCGGACCTCCAGCGCGCACTCCGTGCCGCCCGCGCCACCCAGAAGTCCCCGCGCCTCCCACCGGCCCCGCCGCGCCGCCCACGCCATTGAGATGTGTTCCACCGGGCGACGCCCATCGAGCGCGTCGTCTGGGCCGTGCACTTCACGCTGGAGGATCGTGACACGGTCCCCCGACGCCCGCGCGCCAAACCACAGGCGCGGCCCTCCCCTCGCCAGCACCATTCCCCAGACGCCGGTCGTGGCGTAATGGTGGCGCGTGTCGCCCTCCGTGGACCGGTAGAGAAGGTGATGCGCATAGCCCGCGCGCACGACGCCTTCACGGGGCAGCGAATCGGGGAACGCCGCCAGCGGATCCTCGGTGCCGAGAAGCGCGCCAAGCCCCGGAAGCTCAAACGCCCCCGCCGGATCGACCACGGCCGAACCGACGAGGGCGCACAGCGTCAGCGCCGGAAGGGCGCATCGGATCACGGCGCTTCGAAGCCGATGATCGCAAGCCACGATTCCCGCGTGGATCCGGGGAAGAGCCCGCCGAAGGTGTAGTCCGGGAAGTAGGGCAGATCCATGACGGGAACGAGATCCACCGGCATCCCCTCGTCATCCAGAAACTGGAGCGGGACATTCAGCCCCGAGATGGGAATCTCCAAGTGTGCGTAGGTGTAGTCCTCCACGGCGATTTCCGTAAAACCGTTCGTACAGGTTACGGAGGCGCAGTCGACGGAATCCGCGTAGCAGTATTCCCAGAGCGGATCCGCGGCCCAGGAGTCGTAGTACTGGGCACCGGATTCCCGAACGACCCATTCATCCTTGGCGAGGAACTCGAAGATCGGCAGGAAATCGCGACCATCCTGCGGCGACCCCAGGAAGTAGTTCGCCAGATTGATGTCGAGCGTGAACGGCCCCGCCGGACCTTCCGCCTCCAGTGTGTATGTCTCGGTGATCAGCGTTTCCACCCATGCCAGCACATCTTCGATCGTGGTGAAGTCGGTGGCGAAGTCCGGCTTGTCGGGATCGTTCTCGATCTCCGTGTCGATCTCCATGAGACTCCCGATCTGGATGATGTCGTCTTCCTGCCCGTCCGACTCGGCGCGGATGGCGGCCACGGCACTCTCCAGCTTGTCGCGCGCGGCCAGAAGCGCGTCGTAGGCGTCATCCATCTGCGTGCCGCGTCGCGTGAGAAAGTCCTCGCGATCCTCATAGTTGAAGCGCAGCGCCTCAAACAGGATGGAGTCCGGATACGGCGTGCAGAAGTAGCGCAACTCGTACACCAGACGCGAACCGCCGAAGCCGTCGTCTTCGATCCGCGCGGGCTCGCCGCCGGGAAGGGAGGCGCGGGCCGCTTCCATCTCGTCGACCCATCCGTAGGTTCCGTCCGTCCCCACCATGTCCATGTCGAACGCGGTCAACAGAAGGAACGGTACGAGCGCCGCCCGAAGCGACGCGTCGAACACGAGCACTTCGCCGAGGTCGATCTCGATGGTCTCTCCGTCGACCGTCAGGTGGACTTCCGGCCCGCTGTTCGCCTCGGCCAGTTCCAGATGCGCCAGCGCACTCTGGAACGCGGGGAGTATCCGGCTCTCGATGAAGAGCTGGAGCAGCGCAACGGAGAAGTCCGGGGTGGGCGCACGAAGGAAGTGCGACGCCAGTTCCCGGGGCGCCGTCGCGAGAAGCGCGAACTGATTCCCGAGAATCGGGGAGACCGGATCCAGATACAGCCCGCCCGCGGGGAGGTCCGCCTTTTCGCCGGTCACGGCGTCGGTGGAGCGGATCTGGCGGAAGCTGGCCCAGAGCTCCATGTCGAAGTTGATCGACACGATGTCCACCAGCGCGGCTGCCAGATTCGCCGTCGGCGAGGTGGCGTTCACCGAAAGGGCGTGGTCCACCCCCGCCTGAATCGCGGTGAAGTCCAGCGTGGCCAGGATTTCGGGATCCGACGCGTCCCCGAGAGCGGCCAGCGTATCCGCCAGATTCTGCATCCAGAATGCGGCGATGGAGTCCGCTTCGGAGACATCCCCGCTGCCATTGTCGTTGTTGTCGTTGCCGGCGGGATTGTCGGAGCAGCCGAAGGCCGTCGCCAGCGCCAGCGCGGTCAGGATCGTCAGGGGGATCCACTTCCGGATCATCGGTGCGAGCATTGAAACCCTCCCGGGTTGCGATGAGTGAACTTCGGCGCAGGCAGCGGGCGCGCGGGAGGAACTCCGCGCCGGCGGCCCTTTGCCGCAACCATGCCGAAGCAAGCCCCCCGGAGGAGACCGGCCACCCGGGGAGATTACGCCGGAATCGGGACGCGCGAAAGCGGGTTCTGGCGCCGCGCGCCCCGGGACGCTATCCTCCCGCATTCCCCGGTTCTGGAGGATCTGGTGAGCTTTTCCGCAGGAAGCGTCCGTATCGACCCCCCCACGGCACTCGCGCCGATGGAAGGAATCACCAACCGCGACTTCCGCCGGTTGGTCCGAAAGCTCGGCGGATGCGGACTGGCCGTCACGGAGTTTGTCAGTTCCGAGGCGTGGACGCGCGATGTCGCGAAGGCATGGCGCATGGCCGAGATTGACCCGGACGAACATCCCGTCGCCATCCAGATCTACGGCCGGGACCCGGAGCGCATGGCTCTGGCGGCGCGCACGGCGGCCGGACTCGGCGCGGACCTGGTGGACATCAACCTCGGGTGCCCGTCAAAGCGTGTCACCTCCGGGTGCAGCGGCGCGGCGCTGCTTCGTGAGCCGGAACTCGCCACGCGGATCTTCACAGCGGTCGGAGCGGCCACCGCCGAAGCGGGGATTCCGTTCTCGGTCAAGATGCGGACCGGATGGGACGCGAGCCAACGGAACGCACCCGAGATCGCGCGCGCGGCCGAAGGCGAAGGCGCGGCGATGATCACCGTTCACGGACGAACGAGAGCCGACCTGTACAAGGGACACGCGGACTGGGCGTTCGTCGGACAGGTGAAGCGCGCGGTCAGCGTGCCCGTGCTCGTCAACGGCGACATCCTGACGGTCGCCGATGCACGCGCCGCGCTGGCGGCGTCCGGCGCGGACGGGGTCATGGCGGGACGGGGCATCCTTCGGAATCCGTGGCTCCTGCGCCAGATCGCCGCAGACCTCGCGGGCGAACCCGTCGAAGAGCCGACGCTGCGCGATCGCCACCGGGTCCTCAAGGAGCACTTCCGCGACCTCGGGCGCCACTGCACGGACTTCGCGACGCTGGGCCGCATCAAGAAGACGGCCGGCTACTTCACCCGCGGGCTTCCCTGGGGAGCGCGCCTGCGAGACCGGATTCACCACTCGGACACGGTGGCGGAGGCCATGGAGTTCCTCGACGAGTACTTCGATCTTCTGGAGCGCCGCCGCGTTCAGGACGCATTTGTCGCCACCCACGACGAGGGAGACAGGGGTGGAGCCCCGGGCGCGGGGAAGGTAGACTCCCGCCCTCGGAAATCGCCCGAACCCGACCACGGAGGAAACCGTTGACCCAGACGCTCACGCTTCGCATCGGCCACAGTCCCGACCCCGACGACGCCTTCATGTTTTACGCTCTGGCCAAAGAAGCCGAGGGCATCGACGGGATCGCCGTGGAGCATGTGCTCGAGGACATCGAGTCGCTCAACCGGCGCGCCCTCACCGCGGAGCTGGAAGTGACGGCGGTCTCCGCGGCCGCCTACCCGGAGCTCCAGGACACCTACTGGATCATGCGCACCGGAGCCAGCATGGGACGCGGCTACGGCCCCATCCTCGTGGCGAAGACACCGATGGACCCGGCGGACCTCGCGGGGAAGACCGTCGCCATCCCGGGCGAGAAGACAACCGCCAACCTTCTGCTGGGGATCCTCTTCCCCGGAGTGAATCGCGTGGTGGTGGACTTCGACCGGATCCCGGACGCGGTCCGGCATGGCGACGCGGAGGTCGGGCTCCTCATCCACGAAGGTCAGATTACCTACGCGGAGGAAGGCCTGCACAGGATCGCCGACTTCGGCGAGATCTGGGAGAAGGAGACCGACGGCCTCCCGCTTCCGCTGGGGCTGGACCTCGTGCGGAAGGACCTCGGACGCGAGATGGCGGAGCGCATTTCCACGATGCTCCGGCGCTCCATCGCGCACGCGCTGGCCAACGAAGACGACGCTCTGGAGTATGCGCTGGAGTACGGGCGGGGCATCACACGCGAAGTCGGGCGGAAGTTCGTGCGGATGTATGTGAACGAGGACACGCTCGACATGGGCGATCCGGGCGTCGCGGCACTCCGGCACCTGTATCGTCGCGCGATGGATGCCGGGCTGCTCGACCGGATGCCGGAGATCGACCTCGTCTGACCGGGGGCGAAAGGCACGGTGTGCGGGTGCCGCTCATGCACGCCGGTCCGACAGAGGGCGCACTTCCTCGGCGCAGGCCGGCTTTTCGAGAAGCCGCCCGGCCGCCTCCGCCACCGCCTCCACCGACACGGCATCGAGCGCCTGCCCGGCTGGCGCGCACAGGAGATCCGCGTTCTCCCGATCGAGAAACCAGTCCGCGAGCGTCTCCGACTCGGGACGGTAGAGACCGAGAAACCGCCCGCCGGAGAGCTGCGCAATGTGCGACGGCCCGCAGTCGTTGGAGATGGTGAGCCGCGCCCCGCGAACCAGCGCCAGCGTCCGAACAAGATCCGTGCTCTCGGCAATCTCCACCGGGCACTCGTTTCCCGCCACCCCTGTCGGGAGGACGGCAGCACCACCCGGCGCATCCTGCGCAAGCGGGAGGAGCATTGCGCGCTCCTCGACTTCGCCCGGCCCGAGGAGCAGAACGAATCGCTCCGCCGGGATTCTCCCGGCCAGCGACAGAAAGCGGTCGAGCGGCCAGCGCTTCTCGGGATTCCCCGCGCCCGGCATGAGGAGCACGGGACGCGCGGCGGCGTCCTCGGGCAGCGGTTCCGGCGGCGCGACGAGATTCATCCACTCCCGGAAGAGGGGGACGGTCGCGGTGTCGCACTCGCCACGAGCACGCGCATCCACCAGCGACAGGTAGCGCGTGGCCAGATGAACGCCATCATCGTACGGGTGGCGCTCGTCGAGCAGACGCGAGAGCGTGCCGTGCGCGAACCCGACACGCCTTCCCGGTGAGACGGCCGCCGCGAGCGAGCACGCCGGGGACCATCGGCGAAGCTGGAGCAGAAGGTCCGGCGGGTGGCGACGCAGCGCACGCACCAGTCGCAGGAATCCGGCCACCCCCCCGCCCGCGCAGAGACGGACCTCGTCCGCCAACCCCCACTCTGTGAAAGCCCGCGCCTGGGCCACGGGGGAAACCACGCGAATCGTGGCCTGTGGGTGGCGAGTGCGCAGCGCGTACAGAAACGGAATCTGCACTAGACGCGCCCCCCAGAAGGGCTTGTTCGGCGACAGAACGGCAATCTCCAGAACGCACCTCCTCCCGCTGGACCTGGAATCCTACCCTGAGCGGAAGCCTTCGCAAAGGAAACCCACGCCCCCCGGCATCCGTTCTATAGTGACGGCATCAGGCCGCCAGTCCGCGCGCGACGATCCGCGGCCACCCGGGCGCGAGGCATCCACCTGAAGGAGGAACCATGGCCAGCGGTGATGTGTGGTATCTCGCCATCGAAGGAAAGAACGAAGGCCCTTATCCCAAGAGTGAAGTGGAGGCCCGTATCGCCGACGGTTCGGTCGATGCGGAGACCTATGTCTACGGCCCGGGAACCAACAACTGGGAGATGCTGGGCCGGGTCGCGGACTTCGCCGCGGCATTCGGCGGCGTCCCGTCCGCTCCGCCCCCTCCTCCCTCCGGTGCCTTCGGTCATCCGCGCGCGGATGTCATCGACTACGAGATTTTCGGCGAGGAAATGCAGTTCGTCGAGATCACGCTGGATCCCGGGGAAGCGACCATCGCCGAAGCCGGATCGTTCATGTACATGGACCCGGGTATCCGCATGGAGACCATCTTCGGCGACGGGAGCCATGCGGTATCCGGCGGCGGGTTCATGGGCAAGCTGCTCTCCGCGGGGAAACGGGTGCTGACCGGGGAGTCGCTCTTCATGACGGTCTTCGGCAACGGCGGCGCAAAGCGCCAGACGGTCGCGTTTGCATCCCCATACCCCGGACGCATCCTCCCGATGGATCTCACCCGGCACGGCGGGGTCATGCTCTGCCAGAAGGACGCCTTCCTCTGCGCGGCCAAGGGCGTGGCGGTGGGGATCGCGTTCCAGAAACGCCTGGGCGCGGGGCTCTTCGGCGGCGAAGGCTTCATCCTCCAGAA
The DNA here is from genome assembly GCA_030747075.1 of Gemmatimonadota bacterium. Lineage (NCBI taxonomy): Bacteria > Pseudomonadati > Gemmatimonadota > Gemmatimonadota bacterium. The sequence goes on along the minus strand of JASLLL010000016.1, from coordinate 19,229 downwards.
GCTGGAGGGAGACGGGCTGGCATTCGTCCATGCGGGCGGACATGTGGTGTCGCGCGAACTGGAGCCGGGCGAGACTCTTCGCCTCGACACGGGCTGCCTCGTCGCGCTCGAGGAATCTGTCCGTTACGATGTGGAGTTCGTGGGGGGGATCAAGACGGCGCTCTTCGGCGGTGAAGGCCTCTTCTTCGCCACGCTGACCGGCCCCGGGAAGATCTTCATGCAGTCGCTCCCGTTCAGCAGGCTCGCCAGCAGAATCTATGCGGCCGCGCCTCAAACCGGTGGACGACGCAAGGGTGAGGGGTCCATCCTCGACCATGTGGGCGGAATCGGTCGGCTGATCGACGGCGACTGACCTCGACCCGACGCGGAGGCTCCATGCCCGACCTGCATATCATTCAGCGCTGGCTGCACACCTCTTTCGGCTGTGCTGGGCTCGTTGCGTTCTGGGTGGCCGCCTTCTCCGCGAAGGGAGGACGGAGGCACCTCGCGGCGGGGAGCTTCTTCCGGATCTGCGCGGAAATCATCGGATGGGTGGCCGTCGCGACCTGCGCCTGGCAGGTGACGGACCCCGCCGGCTATCAGACGGCCCGGCTCGGAGCGGAAGGGGCCGCCGCGGAGGCAGCCGCCACGCGCACGCTCGGCTTGCTTCTCGGGTTCCTGGCGATGGTTCTGCTTGCGACGATCCGCCACGGTGTCGTCGCCGCACGCGCAAAGTCCGGCGCGCAGCAACCGCCGTCGCTCGTGGCTCCCGCGCTCCGGATCGCCGCAGCCGCAGCCGGAGTGGCCGCGTTCATCCGTGGCATCGGGCTGATCACCGGCCCGGGCGTCGCACTTCTCGTGCTGCCCCCCGCGGGGCTCGCGCTTCTGGCGCGGCAGTTCGTGACGGAGAGGTCCGGGGCGCTCGGACTCCGGTGGCAGCGCGAACACATCACCGCCATGGCCGCGGCGGGTGTCGTCTTCCACACGGCCTTTCTGGGAATCGGGACGCCGCTTTTCGTCTCCGGCGTTCCGGACGGAATCTGGAGTGCCGTCCCGTGGCTGGTGCCGACGGCGGTCGCCATCCCCTGGGTGCTGCTCGCGGCCCGTCGCTACTCGCCCGCCGGGGCACCCACGCCGCCATCCCCACCGGTGTCCTGACCCGCAGCCCCGAGAAGCCGCCCGCCCGCAGCCAGCAACCCCGCGCTCGCCAGCCAGGCCATCCCCCCTCCGAGGGCGGTCCACTCTTCCCCGAGGAAGAGCGACCCCCCGATCGCCCCGGCGTTGTAGAAAGCATGAAACGCCATCGACGGAAGAACGGAGTGCGTGCGAACCGCAAGCGCTCCCATCGCCAGTCCGAGAAGAAATGTCGGAAGAAACCGGAAGACGCTCAGGTGGAAGACGGCGAAGTAGAACGCGCTCACCAGAATGGCCCTGCGGTCGGGCATGATACGCCGAAGAAGCCCCAGCACGACGCCCCGGAAGACCAGTTCCTCGCAGATCGCCGGGGAGATCGCCATGAGCAGGACGATCGTCACCGGAGACGCGGAGCGCATCACTTCTTCCATCGCCTGAAAGAAGGCGGTCGGAGACGGAAGGAAGATCTCCTGCACGCGCACGAGTCCGGCCGCCACCGGGAAGACACACCCCGCGCCGAGAAGCGCACCGGCGGCGATCGCACGAAGCGGTGCCGGGCGAAGCGAGAGAACCTCCCGCACGCGCCCTCCGCTCCAGCCCATGCGAAGCGTCGCCGCGCCGAGCAGCGGCAGCACGATCCACAAGCTGAGCGCCAGCCCGACGAGGACATTCGCCTGCTGCAGGAGGCTGCCCAGGTAGAAGTACGCGAGCACGGTGACCGCCATCGCCAGGTGGAGCGCACGCGTTCGCCCGGCAAGGGTGGCGGAGAGGAACGGTTCGGGATCGAAGCCGAGGATCGTCTCCTCCCGGGAGAGCATGCGCCCGGTGATGCGAACGGCCAGCAGTCCCCAGAGCGTGGACGCTGCCGCCACCGCGAGAAGGAGACCCACGGGAACCGGCGCGATCAGTCCGTCACGCACGGCCAGCGCGACATTCGCCACGGGAATGAACGCGGTGAAGCCGTTCAGCGCAATGTCCTGACTGGAAGCCAGCATCCCGGGGATGAAGGCGACGAGCATCGCCGGAGTCATGAGGTACTGCGCTTCCTTCAAGCTTCGCGCGTGAGCCGAGATCGCCAGGAGAACGCCACCGATCAGCATCGAAAGCGGGACAACAAGCACCGCCGCCGACGCCACCCCCGCACCGGAGATCGCCAGACCCTCCGCGGCCTCTCCGACAAGACCGAACCGAAAGCAGGCCGCCATGCTGAGCAGGTTGAGAAGCCCGGCCATCACCGTCACCAGCACCACGACGAGGTACTTCCCCGAGGCAATCGCCCGCCGGGGCACGGGGCCGAGATAGAGCGTCTCCAGCGTCCCTCGTTCCTTTTCCCCCGCGACAATGTCCGTCGCGACCGCCGCCCCCCCGGCAAAGAGCGTCATGATGAGCAGAAACGGGATGAGTTTCGCTGCCGCCGCGCCGCCGGTCTCTTCCTCGGTGGCGACATCCGTTTCCTCTATGGCCAGCAGATCCTCCGGAAGCCCCTCGCGGCCCGCCTCGCGCCACCGGCGGTCGCGTTCTTCGGACGCCGCGTCGCGCGCAAGATCCGCCAGCCGTTCGGATGCGTCGCGCGAACGGTCGTTGGCCATGTCGTACCGAATCGAAACGAGCGGGGACTCCTCCGCGGCATCCTCGATCCCCGCCCACGCCATGATGTCGCCCGCCCGAAGCGCATCGTCGAGCGCGTCCCCGTCTCCGCCGGGAGACGCCGCGCGCGCGAATCCGGAGTCCGCGTTCACGGCTTCTCCCAGAAGGGACGCGGCCCCCTCCGCCAGCGCCACTTCGTAAACGAACCGGTCCTCCTTCGCGTCCTCCTTCCGCTCCAGCCGCGTCATGAACGAGAAGAGGAGCGGGTACATGAACACCGGCAGGAGAAGCGAGATCAGAATCGTCTTGCGATCCCGGCGAATCTCCGCGAACTCCTTGCGGACAATCAGACCGATCACGGGTTCCGCCCCTCCTCCGGGTGCCGCGGCGGGGATTCCGCGTCGACCGTGTCCTTTTCCGCAACGACTCGCCGGAAGATGTCCTCCAGATAGCGCTCACCCGACATCTGACGCAGCTCCTCCAGCGTTCCCTCCGCGCGAATGCGCCCTTCGTGGAGAATGGCGATCCGGTCGCAGAGTTTTTCGGCCTCGCTCATGATGTGCGTGCTGAAGAGAACGCACTTCCCGTCGTCGCGAAGACCCTGCACGAAGTCGAGCGTCGTGGAGGCGGCCAGCACATCCAGGCCGCCGGTCGGTTCGTCCAGCACCAGAACGGGCGGGTCATGCACGACGGTCCGCGCGATGTTGACCTTCTGGCTCATGCCGGTGGAGAGCTTCTCGCAACGCTTCTCCGCGTAGTCGGAGATACCGAAGGCCGCGAGCACCTCGTCCACACGATGCTCCAGCGCACGACCCGTCATCCCGTGGAACTCCCCGAAGAAGCGCACCATCTCCCGCGCGGTCAGGCGGTGGTAGAGCCCGGTCGTGCCCGAGAGAAACCCGATCGCGCGTCGCACGCCGACCGGGTCATCGCGCACATCGCACGCGCCCACCAATGCCGTGCCCGAGGTGGGCGTGAGCGCGGTGGAGAGCATCCGAAGCGTGGTGGTCTTCCCCGCCCCGTTGGGTCCGAGCAGGCCGAAGATCTCGCCCGCTCGACACTCGAAGGACACGCCGTCCACCGCACGAACCTCCCCGCCGCCGTGATCCGGAAACACCTTCGTCAGCGATTCCGCACGAATCAGGACTTCGCCCACAATCCCCCCTCCTTCACGGAAAACAGCTTCTTCCAGGTCATGGCCGGGTCCATCCAGACGGATTCCCGAAGTGCCATCCGGGAGGCGACCGCCAGTGCGACCGACGCGAGAACCGCCAGCGACCCCATGGTCAACGCGGCGGTGACGGGAGAGAGCGTTCCGTCGATCGCCGCCTTGAACAGCCCCACCGCGTTGACCACGGGGATGAGCGCGCGACCCGTCGTGAACGGATCCCGTGAGACGGTCACCATCATGCCGGGAATGAGCGTGGCGAGATAGAACGGCATGAGAATGGACTGCCCTTCCCGGTAGGTCTTCGCGGTCGATGCGAAGAGCATGAGCACCGCCGCCAGAAACGCCGCCAGCAGCACCGCCGTCCCGACAATGGCCATCGCGCCGACCGGGGTAATGGCGACGGTGATCTCGTCGTGCGCGTTGACGAGCCGCAGGATGAACGCGGCGAAAAGCGTCAGGCTTGCGAGATTCAGCACGAGCGCAACCACGCTGGACGCCACCACGAAGAGGTACTTCCCGGCGAGAATGGTGCCGCGCCGAACGGGCGTGGTGAGGATGGTCTCCAGCGTGCCGCGCTCGCGTTCGCCCACCACGGCGTCGAGCGCGGTGTAGTAGGTGCCGGTCGAGAGCATGACCAGAAGCGTAATCGGCAAAATGAGCGAAAGGAGCTTCCCCCCGCGCTCCGAAGCCGACGCGATGTCCCGACGCTCCACGCGGAAGGGTCGTGCGTGCCCGGGAGACAGACCCGCCTTCGCGAAGGCGTCCCCGGTGCGCTCCTGACGCGCCGCGAGCAGCACCCCGGTGAGATCGTCGCGCGCCGCCACCGACCGCTCCCGCGACCCGTCGAAGAAGATCGCCGCCGCCGCCCCGCGCTCTCCCTCACTCCACTGGAGCAGCGCCTCGAGCGGCGCCTCCCCCGAAAACTCCGCGCGATCACGAGATTCCCGGAAGCGCGCCGCGGACCAGTCACCCGGAGCCGCGCTCACCACTTCCAGCCCGGCCACCGCCGCCAGCGAATCCCGAATCGCCCCCGGGGTATCCGACTCGACGGCCACCACCGAAACGCGCCCCTCGCGAACGCCCGCGAGGATCTGCACCACCTGAAACGCTCCGAACCCAAGCACCGGATACAGGAGCAGCGGCACAAGGAGCACATTGATCACAAGATTGCGATCCCTGAGGGCTTCGCGGGTCTCCTTGCGAAAAACCGACAATAGCCCACTGCACCGGGAAACAAGCGGCCTTTCGGTCGATTTTCCAGTCAAGACGCTCCCTCGTCCTTCCGTTGACAGGAGGTACGGGAGAATCGGGTACGCCCTTCGCGGGGGCGGGATTCTCTCGCATGAGAGCCCGGCGGGTTTCCGCTGCTCGACCGCACCCGGCCTCTCACGGATTTTCCGTGGAGGTGGGGATTCTATACAGGGGCGGACTCCCCTCGGGATGCGGAACGGCGGGACCCCCGGGCTCGTTCTTTGCCCCCCCGCCACGCTGCCGGGTCGCTTCGTAGAGCACAATCCCGGCGCACACCGATACATTCAGCGAATCCGCCGCGCCCCCCATGGGGATGGCGACCCGGACATCCGCCGCCTCCCGCACCTCCCGGGAGATCCCCGACTGCTCGTTTCCGACGACCACCGCCACGGCTCCCGTCAGGTCCGCGTCCGGCAGGGGCGTGTCCCCGTCCGGCGTCACCGCCACCATCCGAACGCCCCGCTCCTTGAGCCACGGGAAGAGCGCCCCGTCCTCGAAAGCCGCGACGGCCACCGTGAAGAGGCACCCCAGACTCGCCCGGACCACATTCGGCCCCCAGAGGTCCGACCCGCCCTCCACGAGCAACGCATCCACGGCGAACGCGTCCGCGGAGCGAAGGAGCGCGCCGAGGTTCCCCGGCTTCTCAATGCCTGAAGCCGCCAGAAGAAGAGGGGCGGCACCCGGACGAAGACGCTCCGGAGACGGGTCCGGGATGGGAAAGACCGCCACGAGCCCATCGGACTCCTCGCGGATGGCGAGCTTCGCGAAGACGGAGGGGGCGACCGGGATCACCCGCGCACCGCACGCGGCGGCGCGCTCCACGAGGAACGGCAGCCCGGAGGACTCCACGAGCTTCTCCTGCGCGAAGAGCGTCTCCGCGCGAAAGCCCGCGTCGAGGGCGCGCGCGATCTCGCGGGAACCTTCGACGAGAAAGCGTCCTTCGCGACGACGGGCACGACGGTCCCGAAGGCGGACGGCGCTCTTCACACGGGGATTCTTGCTGCTGGTGATCGGGTCCATCAGTCACCCTCCCGGGCGCGCGATCGCCCAGCACCCCGCGGGAAGTCGCGCACCACTCACTGCGGCCAGCTCCATTGTCCCCGATTCCACGCGGATCGGCAGCCTGGAAAAGGCGTCGCGAAGCGATCGCGAGAGCCGCCCCGCGCGCCATCCGGTGGTATGCGCGGTCAGGAGAAGGAGCGACTGCGGGCCGGAAAGAAGCGACGCGCACGCCTCCAGCAGCCCGGGGAGGTCGCGCTCGATCTTCCACGATTCGCCTTTCGTGCCGCGCCCGAAGGTCGGCGGGTCGAGAAGGACGGCGTCGTAGCGGCGGCCGCGCCTTGCCTCCCGCGTGACGAACCGCCGCGCATCGTCGGCGATCCAACGGATGGGCGCCGAGTCCAGCGCGTTCAGAGCGGCATTCTCCCGCGCCCAGGACACGACTCCGCGCGCGGCATCCACATGAGCCACCCGCGCTCCGGCGGCGGCCGCGGCGAGCGTGGTCCCGCCGGTGTACGCGAAGAGGTTGAGCACGCGCGGGGGCTCCCCGAGCGCGGCGGCCTGCGCGTGGAGGAGGGCGCCGATGCGTTCGCGAAGGGCCTCCTGCTCCGGGAAGAGACCGACCTGCCCGGACGGAGCCAGTCGAAGCCGCATCCGGAGTCCGGCCGACCGCACGGCCCACGGATCCGGCAGCGTGCCCCGCGCCTCCCACGCACCTCCCTTCCCGCGATCTCCCGGGTGGTAGACCGCGTCGGCCGCTGTCCATGCGTCCGGCGGCGCCAGCCGGGAGGCTCGTGCGGCGGGTGCGGGACGGACCGTCGCGACCGCGCCGAACCGCTCCAGACGCGCACCGTCCCCGGCGTCGAGCAGTTCGTAGGTGGTGTCCATGCCCCGGCCTCCCGAATGTGGCGGCGGAATCGTAGCCCGAGCGGCGGGAAGTCCGCCACGGGCAAAGCGCGGCGTCGCTTTCCTCACGACCGCGCGCGCGGTATGTTCGGCCGGACATCACAAATGCGGGAGGAAGCGCCATGCTGCGAGAGACATGGCCGCTCTTCGTGGGCGGCCGGGCGGAAACGCCGAACACGGATCTGGCCGTCACCGACAAGTTCACCGGAGAAGTCGCCACGCGCGTCGCGCTGGCCACGCCGGAAGACATCGACCGCGGAATCGCCGCAGCTGCCGGAGCCGCCACACCCATGCGCCGAATGGCGGCCTTCGAGCGAAAGGCGGTACTGGACCACTGCGTCGCCCGATTCACCGAGCGCGCGGAGGAACTGGCGCTGGGGCTCTGCGTGGAGGCGGGGAAACCCATCCGCGACTCCCGCGGAGAGGTCTCGCGCCTCATCGACACCTTCCGGGTGGCTGCGGAGGAGTCCGTCCGCATCCCCGGCGAAGTACTCCCGCTGGACATCAGCCCGCGGGCACGCGGCTACTCCGGAATGTGGAAGCGCTTTCCGATCGGACCGTGCTCGTTCATCAGCCCGTTCAACTTCCCGCTGAATCTCGCGGCGCACAAGGTCGCACCCGCCATCGCGGCCGGGTGCCCCTTCGTGCTGAAGCCCGCAAGCCTGACACCCGTGGGCGCGCTCATCATCGGCGAAGTCCTCGCGGAGACGGACCTTCCCGACGGCGCGTTCTCCATTCTCCCGTGCCCCCGGACCGGGGCGGACCTCTTCACCACGGACGATCGCCTCAAGCTCCTGAGCTTCACGGGATCGCAGGATGTCGGCTGGGGGCTCAAGGCACGCGCCGGACGGAAGAAGGTGGTACTGGAACTTGGAGGGAACGCGGCGTGCATCGTGGACGAGGACACGGACCTCGCGGACGCGGTGGAGCGCATCACGATCGGCGCGTTCTACCAGTCAGGACAGAGCTGTATCGGGGTGCAGCGCGTGATCGTCCACGAGTCGGTCCTTCCGGAGTTCCGCGACCGCTTTGTCAGCGCGGTGAAGTCGCTTCGCATGGGGGATCCGAAAGACCCGGACACCTTCATCGGCCCGATGATCTCGGAGAAGGAAGCCGCGCGCCTTCAAGGCTGGATTGCGGACGCGAAGGACGCGGGCGGACGCATCCTCTGCGGCGGAGAACGCGAGGGTGCCATGGTCGCCCCCACGCTTCTGGAGAGCGTCCCGCGCGATGCGGAGGTTGTGCGGCGCGAGGCCTTCGGCCCCGTGGCGGTGCTGTCCTCGTTCGCGAACTTCGACGACGCGCTCGCCGAGGTGAACGACAGTGTCTTCGGCCTGCAGGCAGGCGTCTTCACCCGAGACCTCTACCGCGCGCGCAAGGCCTGGGAGACGCTGGAAGTGGGTGGAGTCGTGATCGGTGACGCCCCGTCGTGGCGTGTGGACCACATGCCCTACGGCGGAGTCAAGGAGAGTGGCCTCGGGAGGGAGGGCATTCGCTTCGCCATCGAGGATATGACGGAGATCCGGCTCCTGATCGAGCGCTCGCTGCCTGCATGACCGGTCCGTCCCTTCGGTTGCCCGGCGTTTCCCCTGCCGGTATACTGGATCCGCGAATCACATATTCTGCGGGGCCCGTGGGATCCCCGGCTCCGGTCCATCCCGTTTGCCTGTAGAGGGAGGGTTGTCATGCAGCACCCCGACAGGGAGGGCGGCTGGCCGCTTCATTACTGGCCGGTTGAGAACGACGGCCCCTTCTTTCCCCTGCCGGACCGGCCCGTTCGCCGGTCTGTCCAGCCGGGAGAAGAAGGCGGGTCGATTGAGAAGGCCTGCCCCCTCCATGTCCGGTTCTTCGGCGAGGACTGCCCCGACGGCTTCCGGGACGACACTCCGTCCTGGGTCTCCTACTGCCCGAACCGCGTCGCCAAAAGGCCAGTCGAGGAACACGAGCGCTGCCCCTACTTCCGGGGAGAGGAGCTGGACACGGAGGGGGGAGTGACCTCCATTCTCTGCGCATATCCGGACGAAGAGAAGAAGGAGGATGCCTGACCATGACCGGTAAAGCTGCCGCAAGGCCCAAGCCCACGCTCCTGCCGCAGATCTGCAAGGGATGCGGGCGGTGCATCGCCGCGTGCCCCAAGGACTGCATCGAGATGGGCCAGGAGATTCATCAGGAGTCGGGACTGGTCCCGGTCGTTGTGGACTGGGACATCTGCAACGGATGCGGCGTGTGCATCTCCGCGTGCCCGGAGCCGTACGGGCTGGTGCCGAACGGATTCGAGCTTCAGGATCCGGCAAAGCTCCTCGGCGAAACCAACGGCCGCCCCCGGCCTGCGTCCATCCCTGACCGTCGCGTCCCGCTGCCCCGATGTGAACCGATGGTGCTCAAGGGCAATCACGCGGCGGCGCTCGGTGCCATTCTCGCCGGATGTCGGCATGTGTTCGGCTATCCCATCACGCCCTCCACCGAAGGCGCGGAACTCATGGCGGCACTTCAGCCGCAGCTGGGCGGGATCTTCCTTCAGGCCATCAGCGAAATCGCCACGGTCAACCACATGTACGGCTGCGGCGGCGCGGGAAAGCCCAGCCTGACCTTCACCAGTTCGCCCGGGTTCAGCCTCATGCTGGAGGGCATCTCCTACATGGTCGGCTCGGAAGTGCCTGCGGTGTTTATCAATGTGATGCGCGGCGGTCCCGGTCTGGGGAACATTGCGCCGGAGCAGGCGGACATCAAGCTCGTGTGCCGGGGGCTGGGGCACGGCAACACGCACGCCATCGTCCTGGCTCCGACCACCCCGCAGCAGATGCTCGACTACACCATGGACGCGTTCCGGCTGGCGTTCAAATACCGCAACCCGGTCGTGGTGGTGGCGGATGGCTATCTCGGGCAGATGACGGGCAAGGTGGACCTTCCCTCGGAGATGGTGCTTCCGGGCATCCCGGACTGGGCGGTCTGGGGAGACGCCGACCATCGCGGGAACCTCATCAGTTCCATCTATCTGGATGAACGGGATCTGGAGACGCACAACCAGCATGTCTCCAGGAAGTTCGGAAAGATGACAGCCCGGGAACAGCGCGCGGATCTCTACCGCGCGGACGATGCCGAGCTCCTGATCATCGCATGCACGACTCCGGCCCGCATGGCCAAGGGGGCGGTGGAACGGGTCCGCAAGGAAGGGCATGCGGTGGGTCTCTTCCACCCGATCACGCTCTGGCCCTTCCCGATCGACGCGCTCCGGGAGACGCTGGGACATGTCCGCGACATTCTGGTCGTGGAAGCCAGCGACGGCCAACTGGAGGATGAACTCCGCCTGGCGCTCAGTCATGCGGACATTCACGGCGTCGGCATTCATCACCTGCGGCACATGGGGGGTGTCCTGCCCCAGGAGGATGAAATCACGGACAAGGTTCACAACATTCTGGAGGTGGCCCGATGAGCCCTCCCATCGAAAACGCCCTCTTCCGGCACTTTGATCGGCACGCCAAGGGCGAAGGCCTCAAGGGATCGTCCACGCACTACTGCCCCGGCTGCGGGCATGGTCTCATCCACAAGTTCCTCGCCGAGGCCATTACGGAACTGGACATTCAGGATCGGACCATTGCCATCTCGCCGGTGGGGTGCTCGGTCTTCCTGTACTACTACTTCGATGTCGGGAACTCACAGGCGGCGCACGGCCGCGCACCGGCCGTCGGACTGGGACACAAGCTCGCCAATCCCAACTCGATCGTGGTCAGCTATCAGGGCGACGGAGATCTCGCGTCGATCGGGCTGGCGGAGATCATGCACGCCGCGCAGCTTGGACTGCCCTTCACGGTGGTCTTCGTGAACAACGCCATCTACGGCATGACCGGCGGACAGATGGCCCCCACGACCCTCCCGGGGCAGTTCTCCACGACTTCCCCCGCGGGGCGCGGACGGATGGAAGGCCCGCCGCTTCGCGTGGCGGAGACCATCGCGGGGCTGGACGGCCCCGTATTCGTGGAGCGGACGGCTCTCTTCAGCCAGAAGCTCCGCATGCGCACGAAGAAGGCCATCAAGAAGGCGCTCAAACTCCAGGTGGAAGGCCGCGGCTTCTCCTTCGTGGAAGTGCTGGCGGAGTGCCCTACGCACCTGAAGCTCTCGTCCACGGAGACGGAAGCATGGGTCGAAAGAGAGATGGTCCCCCGATATCCCCCGGGCATCCTGAAGGACGAGACACGCGAAGCCTGGTTCGATCCGCCCGCGCCGGACTTTCAGCCGGAGCGTGTCACGGAGATCGTGGGCGCCACCGGCACCGCCTCGCCGCGCTTTACCGACGGCTTCCCGGAGCATCTGGATGCGGCGGATGTGTCGCTGAAACTCGCGGGGGCCGGAGGCGACGGGGCGCAGACAGCGGCGCTCCTGATTGCGAAAGCCGCCATCAACGAGAGCTTCGACGCGACGCACATTCCCAGCTACGGGCCGGAGTCGCGCGGGGGAACCTCGTATGCGGATGTTCATGTCGGCCGAACGGAAGTGCTCTCGCCCGGCTCGCCGAACCCGCACATTCTGATCGCGTTCAATGCGCCCAGCCTCGCGAAGTTCGGGCCAACCGTTCGCCCGGGGGGAGTGGTCATCTACGATTCCTCCGTCGTTCTGGAAGTCCCGGATTTCCCGGATGGCATCCGGCTCTGCCCGGTTCCCATGACGGAGATCGCCATCTCGCTCGGGAAGGCGGTCGTGAAGAATGTCGTCGCGCTCGGTGCGCTACAGGAAGCCACGGACCTTCTGCACGAAGAGTCCTTCCTGACGGCCGTGCGCGAGAGCCTCGCAAACAAGTGCGCCATGATCCCGATGAACGAAGAGGCATTCGGGTGGGGCGTGAAGTCCGTTCGCGAGGAGATCCACCGGCTGGAAGGCGCCCGCTAGGCGGGGCTGCGAAGCGAAGGCGGGGCCGCTACCGGACCGCCTTCGCGACGCGCAGCGCCAGCGCGGCCACGGTCAGCGCGGGCCGGACCGACCCCGGCGATGGCAGCACCCCCGCCGATACCGCAAAGAGGTTCTCCGCACCCGGCACCCGGAGGTCGGTGCCCACGGTCTGAAACGGCACTTCGGCGGACGAAGCGGTCATCGGCGCGGTGGCGGTGTGGCTCCCGGCCAGGCGTGGCGATCCAGCGCGGCGGACGCGCTTCGCCCCCATCGCGCGGAATACGCGCCGGGCCGCGTCCTCACCGCGGCGAACGGCCTTCCGCGCGGCGTCGTTCCATTCGCCCGACAGTTCGGGGAGCGCGCCAGCTTCCGTACCCGGGCGCAGGGATCGCCCCGCGTCCTGTGGCGGTTCCACGCACACGGTGATCGCCACGCGCCCGCGAAGGTGTCGGCGGATTCCCTTCGCTAGATCCCTCCCGGTGCGCCCGTCCTCCCGAAAGAGCTCCCCGACGATCCTTCCTGCCGCGGGCGTCGCCGCCGTCCCGCCGAACACCATCCCGATAGCCCCGCCTCGCTCCCGCTCCTTGCGCGAGGCGAAGAGGTCCGTCCCCGCCACGGGAAACGCCGTGGTGCCCGGCATCCATGCTTCGTCCAGGAATGCCTCCATCTCGAAGAGCAGGTGATCCGCCCAGGGAATGGCGGGCGGAGGCGATGCGTTTTCCTCCACGGCCAGCGCACGCAGGAGCGACGCGTTCACGAGGCTCCCCGCCGCCAGCACAAACGCGTCGGCCTGGACCTTGCGCCGGTTCCCGGATACATCGTGCGTTCGAAGGAAGTCGATACGGCCGTCGCCGGTTTCGATACTGGTGACGCGGTCTCGCGTGCGCAGTTCCAGTCGGCCCGTGGAAAGCGCGCGAACGATGTGCGACTCCGCCGTGTATTTCGCAAGCGTCGGGCAGGCGGCGCACCCCGCGTACCCGCCGCACGCGGGGCGGTCGCGATACGGGCGACTCGCACGCGCGTTCGGGAGCGCGACGGCGCGGCCGCCCAGTTTCGTGATGGCGGCGGCAAAGCGCTCGTCCGCTTCCGCGAGGGGATGCGCGGGCAGCCCGCCGGAAGGCCCGCCCGCAAGGCCGATCTCACGCTCCGCGTCGTCGTAGTAGGGCGCGAGATCGGAAGCGGCGATCGGCCAGTCCGCGAAACGCCCGAAAAGCGTGCGCGAGCGGAAGTCATCGGGCGCAAGGCGCTGCGCGAATCCGTCCCACACGAGCGTCGTGCCACCGAGGCCCGTCTCCACGCTGGCGCGCAACTCCCCCGCCTCCTCCGGCGTGCGCCATGGCGGCAGCCCGCGAAGCGCGCGCAGGTACGGAACGCGTCGCGCACCGGGTCCGGCCGCGTGGCCGTGCCGCCCCCCCGCTTCGATCAGCACAACGCGGGCGCCGCGCGCCACCAGTCGCCATGCGACGAGCGCACCCGCCATCCCCGCACCGACGACCGCGACATCGGGCCGCGGCTCCCGCTGGCGACGCGGCATCAGCGGGCCTCCGGCGGAGGCGGAAGCTCGGGTAGCGGCGGAACGCCATGCGTCTCGCGGAAGAGCGGGCTCACCACGAATGTGCGCAGGAGTGCCGCGAGCGTCGTGCGGACGCGGGCGGCGGCCCCGGGTGAAAGCCGACGGGGGCTTGGCACGAGCTCGCGGAATCGGGCGAAGACCCCCGCCAGCCCGATGGACTCCAGCTTGCCCGCGACCTCCCCGGAGGGACGAAGCGTGATCGCGCGGGCGTCTCCCTCTCCCAGTGCGTGGCGAAGGAAGTAGCCCGCGTCCAGCGAACCCCGAGCGAGGTCCCCGTCCACATCCGGCCAGCGCCGAAGTTCCCGCGCCGCCCACTCGTGCGCTTCCTCGCGAGTCCACGGCCCGGCATCGTCCAGAAGCGCCGCCGCCGCCGCCGCGAGCACTTCGCGAAGTTCACCGGGATCTTCGCCCGAGAGATCCGGAGCCGCTTCCACCGGAACCGGACCCTCCGCCGCGTCGTCGGGCAGAAGATCCGCGAGCAGAGCCCCCCCCGCTCCGGCCGCAAACACGCCGCCCGCGACCCCGAGGAACTCCCGGCGAGACCAGTTCAGCGCCGCGCCTCTCCGCTTCCCTTGCGTCTTGCGACGCTTCCCCGCCGATGGCACAATCCCTGCCCCTCCGTCACCCATGTCCCCTGAGGAAGGAACTCCTCATGTCTCTGCGCCCGTTCGTGATCCTCGTGTCTCTTGCGCTGCCCGCTGCTCTCGCCGCCGCACCCGCACCGGACACTCCCGCCATCCCCCACGAGTTCTACACGCTGGACAACGGCCTGGAGGTCATCCTCCACGAGGACCACTCCACGCCGATTGTCGGAGTGAATGTATGGTACCACGTCGGCTCAAAGAACGAACGCCCCGGGCGCTCCGGCTTTGCGCACCTCTTCGAGCACATGATGTTCCAGGGTTCGGAGCATCTCGACAACGAGTTCTTCGGCCCTCTTCAGCAAGTCGGCGGAAATCTGAACGGCTCCACCAGCGAAGACCGCACCAACTACTGGGAACTGCTCCCGTCGAACCACCTGGAACGCGCGATTCAGATGGAAGCGGATCGCCTCGGCTGGCTCCCGGAGGCGATGACGCAGGAGAAGCTCGACAACCAGCGCGAGGTCGTCCGGAACGAACGCCGCGAAAGCGAGGGGCGGCCCTACAGCGAATTCTGGCTCAATGTGAACGAGTACTTCTACCCGGCGGGGCACCCGTACGACCACTCGGTGATCGGCTCGCACGAGGATCTGGAGGCGGCATCGCTGGACGATGTCATCGACTTCTTCCGCACCTACTACGCGCCGAACAACGCCACTCTCTCGATCGCGGGGGACTTTGATCCGGCACAGACGAAAGCGTGGATCGAACAGTACTTCGGCGAAATCCCGCCCGGGCCGCCCATCACGGAAGTGCGCCAGTGGGTGCCGCAGATGCGCGGGGAGATGCGCGTGGCACTCGAGGGGCGCGTGCAACTCCCGCGCGTGTACCACCTGTGGCACACGCCGCCCGCATTCTCCGACAGCGAGGCGAATCTCGACTTCGCGGCCTCGATCCTGGGATCGGGGCGCACGAGCCGACTCTACCTGCGTCTGGTGGACGAAATGGAACTCGCGCAGGATGTGCAGGTGGGTCACTGGGGACAGCAGGTTTCGTCGGCGTTCTTCTGCCAGATTACGCTTCGGCCCGGAACGGACGAAGCCGAAGTACGCGCCATCCTCGACGAGGAGTTCGCGCGGTTCGCGAAAAAAGGCCCCACCGGCGACGAGCTTGAGCGAGCGCAGTTCGAGAAGGAAGCCGGGTTCCTGCGTGCCCTCCAGAGGATCGGCTCGTGGGGGGGGAAGAACGATCGCCTCAACCGCTACAACCATCACCTCGGCACGCCCGATTACCTCGCGCTGGACATGGAGCGCTATGCCCGAACCACGCGCGAGAGTGTTCGCGATGCCTTCGCGGAATGGATCGAGGGACGCGACCGCCTCGTGATGGAGATCGTTCCCTTCGGTGATTACAAGGCCGGTCCCGTGGCGCAGGTCGATCGCACGACGCTGCCTGAAGGCGGACCGGAACCCGCCCTTGAGCTGCCCGAACTCACTCGGGCGCGCCTGTCCAACGGGCTGGAGCTCGTCGTCATGGAGCAGCACGAACTCCCGCTTGTGCAACTGCGGCTGGTCTTCCGAACCGGCGGCGCAGACGACCCGGTTCGCACGGACGGCCTGAGACTGGAGGGGCTGGGCGGCCTCGCTGCCGATATGCTGATGGAAGGCGCGGGTCGCTACGACCGCCTGGAGTTCGCCGAAGAGCTGGAGCGCATCGGCTCGCAGATGTGGACGAGCACGGACTATGACTACCGCGCGCTCTGTGTCTCCGCGCTCCGGAGGCACCTCGACCGCTCGGCGGAGATGCTCGGCATGGTCCTGACCGATGCCGCCTTCCCACAGGCCCGCTTCGACAAGCTCATCCGCAATCGCATCGTGAACCTCCGCCGCCAGAAGGACAACGCGCGCACGATCTCGCGCATGGTCGGGCGGCGCGTTCTCTACGGAAAGGACCATCCCTACGGATGCCTCGGTGACGGAACCGTGGACGGAATGGAAGCCATGACGCTGGATGCCGTTCGCGCCCACGCGTCGGAACACTTCACGCCGGGGAATGCCGTTCTCCTGGCGGCGGGCGACATCACGGCCGCGGAACTCGCCGGGATTCTGGAGGAGCATCTCGTGGACTGGGAGGGAGCGGCGCCGGAGCGGGTGGTTCTGTCCACCCCGACCGCGCGTACGCAGCGCGAAGTGTATCTTGTCGACAAGCCGGGCGACTCGCAGGCGACCGTCACCGTCTCGCATATCGGAATGACGCGCACGGCACCGGACTGGAACCGGCTTTCCGTCGCGAACCGAGTGCTGGGCGGGTTCTTCTCCAGCCGACTGAATCTGAACCTGCGCGAAGACAAGGGCTACACCTACGGCGCACGATCCCGCACCACGGCGCGGCGCGGCCCGGGTCTGTTCTCCATGGGCGCACGCGTGCAGGCGGAAGTGACCGCGCCGGCGATCACCGAGATCCTCTCGGAGCTGGCCGGCGTCTGCGGGGAGCGCGCGATCGAAGCGGACGAACTGTCGCTCGCGAAGCAGTCCATCACACGCGGGTACCCCGCGAAGTTCGAGACAAACTCCGAAATCCTCCGGGGGCTTCTGCAACAGATCGTGTACGAACTCCCGGACGACCACATGTCCGCGTATCCGAATGAGATTCGCGCGGTGTCTCTCGGCGAAGCGAACACGGCCGCCCGCGACCATCTCCACCCGGAGCGTGTGGCGGTCATTGTCATCGGAGATCTCGACATCATCGAGGACGACATTCGCGCGCTGGGCCTTGGACCTGTTCACTATCTCGATATCGACGGGGCGCCCATGCCCCGGGAAACGGAGACTTCCACCCCATGACCCTCGAACGCGAACTGGAATGCGCACTGGCGTCGGTCGCGGCGGCCGCTTCGCTTTGTGAAAATGTGCGCCGGGAACTCGTCCCGGACGCAATCACCAAGGAGGACCGAAGCCCCGTGACGGTGGCGGACTTCGGTGCGCAGGCGATCGTCTGCCGGTTCCTTTCGGCGATGTTCCCGGAGGACCCGGTCGTCGGCGAAGAAGACTCGGCCGCACTGCGAGCGGAGGGTGGGGCACGCGCGCTCGCGCAAGTGGTGGAGTACGCCGGGCGATGCATCTGCTGGAAGGGCACCGGCGGGCGATGCGGTTGCGCGGGCGGCCCCGCGCCGGAGGATCGGCGGGCGGTGAATGCGGAGGATGTCACCACCTGGATCGACCACGGGAATGGCGAGGTCGGTTCGCGGTACTGGACGCTGGATCCCATCGACGGCACGAAGGGTTTCCTGCGAGGCGACCAGTACGCGGTCGCCCTCGCGCTCGTGGTGGATGGCGATGTGAAGGTGGGCGTGCTCGGCTGCCCGTACCTCCCGCGTGAGGCGGGGAATGCGGACGGTGCCCGGGGTGTCCTCTTCGGCGCAGTGCGCGGAGAAGGCGCGTTCGTGATCGACTGGGACGGACCGGCAAGCGCGGCTGGAGAGCGCACCCCCATCCGCGTGTCTGAAGGCGGCAAGGCCGACGGGTTCCGCATGGTGGAGAGCGTCGAGGCCGCGCACGGCGACCATTCGTTGCAGGCGACGATCGCCCGTGAGGCGGGGATCACACGCGACCCGGTGCGCATGGACAGTCAGGCGAAGTACGCCGCCGTTGCGCGCGGGGAAGCGGCGCTCTACCTGCGCCTGCCGTCCAAGCGCACGCCGGACTACCGCGAGAACATCTGGGATCATGCGGCCGGGGCCATTGTCGTCGAGGAGGCGGGCGGGTCCGTCACGGATCTCTTCGGGAAGCCGCTGGACTTCGCCATCGGGAAGAAGATGGTCGACAATCGCGGAGTCGTCGTCTCCAACGGCCCCATCCATGAGGTCGTGCTCCGAGAACTGGCGGCAGCGGTCGGGAAGTAACGCGCGCCGGGGAGTCATCGTGCGCGAAGATGCGCGGAGAGTGCCGCCGCATCAAAAGCCCGCGTATCCGCTCCCCGGGTAGTGGTAGCCGACGATTGCGGCCACCAGGTAGAAGTCCACGATCAAGTGGACAACCAGCACCCACAGAAGGCCCTCCGCCTTCTCGAACATCGCGCCCTGCGTCCACGCGAAAGCATACACGACCACGGGGCCGATCCCGGTGAACGCCATGTCCGTCAACACGGCAGAGTAGACCACCGCTTGCACGGCGTTCGCCACACGGAACGGAAACACCGATCGCAGCACGGCGTAGACGGTGTTCACGAAGAAGAGTTCGTCCCAGATCCCCACGCAGTTGATGCCGATGAAGAGCCGCCGGACGGACTCCGCGTCGCGCACCGCGGGAAGCGGCCAGTGCGTGGGGAGCTCCGGATTCGCGTGGAAGAAGTAGAACTCAATCACCAGCCACGCAAGCGGGATGGAGATGGCGGTGTAGAGGAGATCCAGCTTCCGGATGCGCCGAGGGAAAAACCGGTAGCGGATGACGCCGGGATCCGTGCGCGCGAGAAGGACGGCCGGGCCGACGATTGCAAGAAAGAACGGAAGCCCCAGCGTCGCGAAGTGGCGCGTGGAGGTGTCCGTGTGAATCGGAGAGGCGGCGAGCAGCGCCACGCATCCGAGGAGCGTGCCGAGTCGCCGACGGAACGCGGGGACCGGATCCCGGAGGAGAAGCACGAGCGCGACTGTCGCCGCGACTCCGCCCGGCAGCCACATCTCCAGCGGGATCAGGAGAATCGTCGCCGCCGAGAATGCGAGAAGGAACGGCACGCGCGCGGTCCACGGCACGGGCGGCTCGTCCCGCGCGACAGCCGGGGCGCGCGGGGGCGAATATGCGGATTCGGTCGACATGAGGCCGCGAGGCTAACAGGGGCACGGGGATGCGGCAAGGCGGCGGGCGGGATTACCGCAAGAGAACCAGTCGGCGAGTCGCGGTTCCCTCTCCCGCCTTCAGGCGCAGGAAGTAGACGCCCGATACGACCCGGCGTCCGTCGCTGTCGCGGGCGTCCCAGAGGAGCCCCGTTGACCTGCCCGGGACATGAGCATCATCATGCTCCCCACATGCATCACAAGAGAACGCTTGTCTTGCTGGTACATACTTAGCCTCCTTGCAGTTGTCCGCAGCCCGACTCTCAATCCGTTCTCCGTACAAGAGACGAACCCCTGTCCCCCTACCGATAAGCCGCTTTTACCGTACCCCACAGC
>JASLLL010000015.1 GCA_030747075.1 Gemmatimonadota bacterium | reverse complement strand
TTTCCCCCCCCCGCTCCTTGCCGCACCCCCCCTGACGAACCCTCGCGACGAACCCTGCCGCCCCCCCGGACTCCTCGCGCGGAACTTCGCGACGAACCCTCGCGACGAACCCTGCCGCCCCCCCGGACTCAGAGGAGAAAACCCGTCCAACACAAGTCCCCGAAATCTGCTAATATAAGTACCAGCTAATATCTGGAGCGGACCTGCCGTTAGTCTATGAGTGGGTGGGCATCGTTCCTCGTTGGATCGACAATGTTGACACCATGTTACGCATCCGGGAGATTCCCTGTGGTTCTTGGCGGTCTTCGGCAGCTGGCACCCCCGACAATAGCACTCAGCTTGATTCTGTCTTGCGTTCCGACGGAATCTCCGGCGGCGTTCGGCCAGAACAAGGTGCGGTACGAGGACTTCCGCTGGCGCGTTCTCGTCACGGATCACGCCGACATCTACTTCTACCCGGAAGAAGAGGAACTGGCGTGGCGCGCCGCGGACTATGCGGAGAAGGCTTGCCGCAAGCTCGATCAGGACTTGAAGCACGAGCTTTCATCCCGGATTCCGCTGGTTGTCTTCAAGTCGCACCATCACTTCCGGCAGAACAATGTGAGTCCAGGGATGGTCGGAGAGAGTACGGGCGGGTTCACCGAGTTCTTCAAGAACCGCGTGGTGCTTCCGTACACCGGTTCCGAAGCGGACTTCCGCCATGTCATTCACCACGAACTCGTGCACGCCTACATGTTCGACATGCTGGACGCCGGGTCGGCGGCGAACTCCTTCATGGCCCGGTTCGCGTTCAACATCCCGCTCTGGTTCGCGGAGGGGCTGGCGGAGTACTTGTCGAACCAGTGGGATTCCGAAGCGGAGATGATGCTTCGCGACGCGGCCGTTACCGGGAAGCTGGCGCCGTTCGATCGGTCGCCCGGCGGGTACTTCGTCTACAAGGCGGGCTGGTCCGCGGTTGCGTACCTCGCGCGGCGCCATGGCGAAGAGGTGATCCCCCGGATTCTCGCGGAGCTGGCTTCCACGCGGGATCTCGTCGAAGCCGTGGAGACGGTCACGGGTGAGAAGGTCCCGGACATGGCCGCCGACTGGGTGCGGGATGTGCGGCGCATTCACTGGCCGACCTACGGGTTTCTGGAAGATCCGGAGTCGTTCGGAGAGGTTCTGACTTCCCCGGAAGGCATGGGCGGGTCGTTCAATCACCACCCGTGCCTCTCCCCGTCGGGAGAGCGAGTGGTGTTCCTGTCCGACCGGGAAGGCACGCCGGACCTGTGGGTCATCGAGCCGGGCGCGGGCACCGAGCCACGACTTCTGGCCCGGGGCAATCGCGGCGGGAAGATGGAGTCGCTGCACCCCATGCGGAGCTCGGTGGGGTGGTCCGCCGATGAGAGCATGGTGGCCTTGGCGGCACGGGCGGGGTCGCGGGACGCGCTGATCATCGTGAGTGCCGAGACGGGACGCACGCTGGCCGAGTTCGACCCGGGACTCGACACGCTGGAGGAGCCGGACTGGTCTCCGGTGGACGGGCGGTTTGTCTTCACGGGGATGAAGGGCGATCGAGTGGACCTGTGGGCGATGGATGCCGACGGGACGAATCTGGTGCGTCTGACGAACGATCTTGTGCGGGAACAACGCCCGCGATGGAGCCCCGACGGGAAGCGCGTACTCTTTGCGTCCGACTTTGGCGGCGCGAGCGGGCTGGACCTGCGTGTGCTGGAGGTGGAGACGGGCGAAGTGCGCAATCTGCGCGTCGGGCCGGGAGATCAGTGGGGCGCGGACTGGACGAACGGCGGCGCGTCGGTCGTCTTTGTGTCGGATGCCGAGGGCACACGGGATCTGACGATGATGGACCTCGCAACCGGGCAGACGCGCCGGTTGACCGCACTCCTCGGAGGCGCGGGAGCGCCGACCGCCGCGCGCGCCGGAAGCCGCGTGGTGTTTCCCGCGTACTCCAACGGGCGGTGGGATGTGGTGCTGGTGGAGAATCCGGACACGCTGGGGATTCCGGAAGCGGAGTCCGTGACCTGGCCCGCGATCCCGTGGGACGGGCGGGAGATCTGCGAAGCGCCGACCCCGTCGCCCGCAGAGGCCCCGGACACCCCTTCGGCACCGGAGGAGACCGCCGCCGCAGACCGCTCGGCGGACGCCGAACCTGTCGCGCCCCCGCCCGCCGAACCGCCCGCGCGCAAGACTCCCTTCGTCATCGATTACGAACCGCGCTTTCGCCCGGAGTGGGTGCAGGGGATGCTGGGCTACAGTCCGTTCGGAACCAGCGGCGCGTTCCGGACGACCATCACCGACATTCTCGGTGACCACCGCATTCAGATCGGGGCGCAGGTGTTCCGTGCGGCGCGCAACTCCAATGCGTTCGCGTCCTATTCCTACCTCGGAGGAAGGGTTCACTGGGAGACCGGTCTCTTCCATGTGAAGAACTTCCTTCTGACGGACCGGTCGTCGCTGGGGCAGCCGATTTCGGACAGCGGCGAGAGAGCGTACTTCTCCGAGCAGAGATGGGGCGTGTCGGGCGCGGTGAGATACCCGTTCCATACTTTCCGGCGAGTCGGGTTCGATGTTCGCGTGATGCAGGTGAACCGGACACACTTCGACCGGGAGTCCGTGGACCCGGCGGCCGGGTTCGTCGAGACGGGGACTTCCGGGAGCGCGATCCTCCTCCCTCGGGTCTCCCACACCTTTGACAACACGCGCTGGGGATGGACCGGCCCGGTGCGGGGGAACCGGTGGACGGTGTCGCTCCAGCATTCCCTCACGCTCGGCGGTGAATCTCTTTCGTACGGGACCGCGCTTGCGGACTTTCGGGCGTACTCGCCCCGGGGTGGCGGCACCGTGGCGGCGGTTCGCGGTCTGGCCGTCACCTCCTTCGGCGAAGACCCGCAGGAGTTCCAGCTTGGCGGCCCGCATACGCTGCGCGGCCACCCCTACCGGGAACTGCGCGGACGGACGGCGTTTCTGGCCTCGGCGGAGTTCCGGTATCCGTTCGTGGAGTACCTGCGCACGGGCTGGCCTTTCCGGGCCGTGTTCCGGAGGATTCGCGGCAACCTCTTCGTGGATGTGGGTGCGGCGTTTGACGACCCGGACGGGTTCCATCCGGTGGGGGAAGCTCATGGCGGACACGAGGGTCTTGCCGACTTGAAGGTGGGCTACGGTATCGGCCTCCGATCCCGGTTGGCGTTTATCCCGGTGCGTCTGGATGTCGGCTGGCCGACCGACTTCGTCCACTCGGGGAAGCCGCGCTGGCACTTCTCGATGGGGACCGAGTGGTAATCGCGCCCGGCCCGCTTCCCGACACCCACGCGCCCGACCATTCGTGATACTCTCCCGCTCTTTCCGTCACCCTTCTTCCCATCTGAGCGGGGCATCCCTTGTCCGAATGGTGGAATCCTGCGTCCCTGGGGGAGACCCCGACGGACGGCGCGCTTTCCGGCGCCATGGTGTCCGAAGAGGGAGTCCTTGCGGACTTGAACGACCGGCAGCGTGAAGCCGTTCTGCACGAAGACGGGCCGCTTCTTGTGCTCGCGGGCGCGGGGTCCGGGAAGACGCGTGTTCTGACGCGACGCGTGGCCCACCTGATCGGCGTGAGGGGGACGGCCGCGTCTTCCGTGCTGGCCGTGACCTTTACGAACAAGGCGGCGGGACAGATGCGCGAGAGGATCGTGTCGCTCGTCGGCGACGCAGGCCGCCGCGCGTGGATCGGGACATTCCACTCGATCGGTGTTCGCATTCTTCGCCGGGAAGCAGCGCACGCGGGCGTTCATCCGGACTTTTCCATCTTCGACCGGGCGGACCAGACGACCGCCGTACGGCGCGTGCTGGAAGCAAAGGGAATCTCCCCGCAGGAGCACAAGCCGGAGTCGTTCCTCGGAGTGATCTCACGCGCGAAGAACGATCTTGTCTCCCCGGCGGAGTTTCTCGAAAAGGCGCGCGGGCCGTGGGAACGGCTGGTCGCGGACATCTACGCGTCGTATGCGGAGTCGCTGACCGCGCAGAGTGCGCTCGACTTCGATGACCTTCTCATGCGCCCGGTGCTGCTGCTTCGCGATGAGGACATTCGCCTGAAGTACGCGCGGCGCTTCCGTCATGTGCTGGTCGACGAGTACCAGGACACCAACCGCTGCCAGTACGAGTTCCTGCACGCGCTCACCCGGGACCACCAGAACCTCTTCGTCGTGGGGGATGACGACCAGTCGATCTACGGATGGCGAGGAGCGGACCTTCGGAACATTCTGGACTTCGAGCGCGATTACACTGACGCGACTACCGTTCGCCTGGAGCAGAACTATCGCTCCACCGGGACCATTCTGGACGCGGCGAACAGCGTCATCCGGAACAATTCCGCTCGCAAGGGCAAGGAACTGTGGACGGAGAACGGAAGCGGGGATCGCGTGCTGGTGCTGGAGGTGCCGGATGACCAGACGGAGGCGATGTCCATTCTCCGCATGGTGAAGTCCGCGCAAGCAGAGGGAGGGCACACGGCGGAGGACTTCGCCGTGCTGTACCGGACGAATGCGCAGAGTCGGACGCTGGAGAATACCTTCCGCATGGGAGGTGTGGCGTATCAGGTCGTGGGCGGGCAGCGGTTCTATGAGCGACGAGAGATCAAGGATGTGCTGGCGTACCTGCGGATCGTGGCGAATCCGGCGGACGATGTGGCTCTTCGGCGCGTGGTGAATGTGCCGGCACGCGGCGTGGGCAAGAAGACGCTGGAGGATCTTGCCGCAGCGGCCACGGCAGCCGGGACGCCGCTCCTGGCAGCCATTCGCATGGCGGTCGCCCAGGACGGGGGCGCGGCTCTTCGGCCGGGGGTGCGGAAGAAGCTCGCGGCGTTTCTGGAGGGGTTGGATCGCGCGTCGTGCGCCGGGGAGACGCCGGTGGGGGAGACCACGGAGCGGCTTCTGGAGGACATCGGGTATCAGGCGTACCTCGGGAAGGAGTCGGAGGAAGAGGCACAGGCGCGCTGGGAGAATGTGACGGAACTGCTCGCGGCCATGCAGGAGTTCACCGACGAACACGAGGACGGAGACGCGACGGTGGCCGGGTTCCTTCGCGAAGTGTCGCTGGCCACCGATGTCGACGACATGGAGGAGGAGACGGACCGCGTTACGCTCATGACGCTGCACACGGCGAAGGGGCTGGAGTTCCCGTGCGTGTTCATTACGGGCATGGAGGAAGGACTCTTCCCGCACGCGAACTCTTCGGAAGATGCCGCGGGGCTGGAGGAGGAGCGGCGGCTCTTTTATGTCGGCCTGACGCGGGCGGAGCAGCGCGTGGTACTCGTGACGGCCGGAGAGCGGATGCGGTTCGGCGGGTTCCATTCGTCGCTGCCGTCGCGGTTTCTGGACGAGATCGACGAGAAGTGCGTCGAGTGGCGGAAAGTGCGCTCCGAACGGCGGGGAATGGGGCGCGGTTCGAGTACACCGCAGCGTGCGTGGGGGGGGCGCCGTGCCACGGGAGGGGCCACGGCCCCGGTTCGGAAACGGGCCCCGGTCGGACCGGTGGTGCGGACTCCGGAGCCGGATTACGAGCCGGACTACGAAAACGAGAACCAGGATGCGGGGAGTTCCTCCTTCGAGAAGGGGATGCGGGTCGTCCATCCTCACTTCGGGGAAGCCGAGGTTGAGGCGGCGGAAGGCCGTGGCGAGAACCTGAAGGTGACGCTCCGCTTTCCGGACGGGTCGCGGAAGAAGGTGCTGGCCGCGTACGCGAAACTCCGACCGGCGGAGCAGACCGATGACGCATGAGCGAGGCCGGCCGCATGCGGGCGGAGGTCGGATCCTCTCCGTGCAGGTCGGGATGCCGAAGGACATGACGGCGGAGTACGGTCCCGGCCCGGGGGGGCGCTCGTGGCAGAGCGGCATTGTCAAGCGGGCGGTGGAAGGAGCGGTGCGCGTCGGTCGGGAAGGTCTCGCGGGTGACGGGCAGGCGGACCGTGTGCATCACGGTGGCCCCGACAAGGCTGTGCTGGCGCACGCTTCGGCGCACTATGATCACTGGCGGCGCGAACTGGCGGAGGTGCTGGGCGGCGTAGAGGGAGTGCTCCCGGCCGATCAGTTCCCGCACGGGGCGTTCGGCGAAAACCTGACTGTCGAAGGGATGGACGAGGAAACGGTCTGCATCGGAGATGTGTTCCGTGCGTCGGCCACAGACGGAGAGACCGGGGGCCATGGCGGTGGGGGGGGCGGCGCCCTCCTTCAGGTCACGCAGCCCCGGCAACCGTGCTGGATTCTGGCGAAACGCTGGGGCGTCCGGGAGCTTCCCCGCGCGGTGGACCGCATGGGCGCAACCGGATGGTACCTGCGAGTGTCGGAGGAAGGGACGGTGGAGGCGGGGATGGCTCTTCGCCTGGTGGAGCGGCCTCACCCGGAATGGACGCTCTCTCGCGCGTATCGGGCGTTTCAGCAACGCCGCGACGCCCCGGAGCAGGCCGCGCATCTGGCGGAACTGGCGGAACTGTCGGAAGCTTTCCGGCAGGAGTTGCGGGCGTAGCCCAGCGGATGGTGGCGCGGTTCGGGAATCCCCCCTAGACTTTCGACCGGCCGGACAGAACAGCAAGCGGGGGAACGAACATGATGATGCGCTTTGGGAAACGGGTTCGCCGCGGGATCGCGGGGGTTGTTGTGGGGTGCGCCTGCGCCGCGGGCGCTCTCGCCGCGGGATTGCCGCCCGGCGTTTCGGAAGAAGATGTTCTGCGGGAACTCCGCTCACGCGGCATGGACGACGGCGCGATCCAGGCCGCCCTCTCGGGAGGCGGCGGGAGCGAGCCGGGGAGAACCGCCCCGGCCGACATCCCTGAACCCGCGCGTGAGGTTCTGGAGGAAGGAAGTGCCGCGCCGCCGCCTCCGCCGCCTCCGCCGCCCGTGAAGGGTGGCTCCGATCTCGCCCGTTTCGGCGAGAGCCTCTTCAGCCTGGCTCCCTCGACCTTCGCCCCTCCCGCGTACGGCCCGATCGATCCGGGCTACCGGATCGGACCCGGCGACGAGATCGTGATCGATCTGTGGGGGGACGCGGTCTTCCGGCTGGAGAAGGTCGTCTCCCGCGAGGGGACCGTGCTGCTGGCCGATGTCGGGCAGGTGAGCCTTTCGGGGCTTACGCTGGCCGAAGCGGAGGAGCGCGTCCACGGGCAGTTGTCGAAAGCGTACTCCGGGCTGGGTTCGACCCCGCAGACCGCGTTTCTGGATGTCTCGCTCGGGAAGCTGCGGCCCATCAAGGTGTTCGTGGTCGGGGAAACGCGCCGCCCGGGGGCGTACGATCTGTCCGCCGCGTCCACGGTGTTCCACGCGCTCTACTATGCGGGGGGTGCGTCTCCGCGCGGTTCGCTGCGCGATGTGCGCGTGGTGCGTGGCGGGGAAGTCGTGGCGCATCTCGATGTGTACGACTACCTCCTGCACGGTACGCGCGACGGCGACATTCGCCTGGAGGATGACGACACCGTGTTCCTCCCGGTGCGCGGAAAGCGGATCGCGCTGCGCGGGGAAGTGCGCCGACCGGCGCTGTACGAACTGCTCGCGGGAGAGACGCTCGCCGATGCCGTGAAGATGGCGGGGGGGATCACCGGGACAACCTATCTCGACCGGGCGCATGTGAACCGCGTCGTGCCGCCCCGGGAGAGGGATCTCATGCGCGAGGACCGGGTGGTCGTGGATGTGCACCTGGGCCGCGTTCTGGCCGGAGAGGAGTCCTTTGCGCTTCAGGACCTGGACGATGTGAAGCTCCTCTCGGTCGCGGATCTCAAGCGGAACTATGTGGAGATTCGTGGCCATGTACGGATGCCCGGCACCTTCGAGCTGAAGGAAGGGATGCGCGTGCGGGATCTCGTGATGCGCGCCGACAGCTTGAAGGGCGAGGCGTACCTGGCCCGGGCGTTTGTCGTGCGGACGCGCGAGGACTTTACGCGCGAGACCTTGACCTTCGATCTGGGCGCGGCGATCGCGGGGGCCGACGCGGAGAACATCCCGCTGGAAGCGTGGGACGAGGTGGCCGTGTACTCCATCTGGGACCTGCGAGATCGAGAGACCGTGCGCGTCACCGGGGCCGTGCGAAGACCCGGCGAGTACGAGCGCACGGACCGCATGACGCTGGGGGAACTTCTCGTGCGCGCGGGAGGCTTCGAGGAGCACGCGTTTACGGAGGAAGTGGAGGTGTCGCGCGTTTACCCGGAGAACGGAGACCGGACCCGGATCGCGGATGTGTTCCGTGTGGAGATTGCGGAGGGTTTTCTGGAGAGCGGGGATCTGCCCGCGTTCGCGCTGGAAAACCACGACCATGTCTTCGTGCGCAAGCTTCCCCACTGGGAGCTGCAACGGAATGTGATGGTGACGGGAGAGGTGCTCTTCCCGGGGGCGTACACGCTGCGGACCCCGACCGAGACGCTGGCGGATGTGCTCGACCGCGCGGGCGGACTCCTGGAGACCGCGTACCCGGAGGGGTTTCGCATGGAGCGGAAGTTCGGGGGCGCGGGACGCGTGTCGGTGGACCTTGTGAAGGCGCTGGCGGACCGCGACAGCGACCAGAATCTCGTGCTGGCGTCCGGAGATGAACTGATGGTGCCGGAGCGCCCGATGACGGTGAAGGTCTCGGGAGCCGTCGGGCTGCCGACGAGCCTTGTGTACCGCGCGGGGAAGGGGATCGGGTTTTATGTCCGGAACGCGGGCGGATATCTGGACACGGCGAAGCGGAGCGAGGTCAAGATCGTGTACTCCACCGGGCGCGCGGAGAAGGTACGGCGCTTCTGGTTCGACCCGGGTGTGGAGCCGGGATCGCAGATCGTCGTCCCGGCGATGGCGGAGGAAGAGGGCACCGACTGGGGGGAGGTCGTGAGGGATGTGACCGCCGTGCTGGCCAGCCTTGCGACGACGGTACTCGTGATCGATCGCGTGGGCGGGTAGCGGAGGGAGATGTCGGGGCGTGATGATCTTCGTCGTCGGCAGCAGCCGGAGCGGCACAACCCTCATGGGTAGAATCCTCGGTCGCCACTCAGCCGTTCACTTCTTTCATGAGCTGCACTTCTTCGAACAGCTCTGGGCGCCCGCGGACCGGGGGCGCATTCTGTCGATGGAAGACGCACGGGAACTGGGGGCGCGCCTCTTCGCCATTGAGCGGCACGGGTACCTTCGGCGCCAGGATCCGTCGGCGTTCGAGGTGGACGCTCAAGAGATGCTGGCCCGGGAAGACCCTTCCGCACTCACGAAGGAGAGTGTGTTCCGCGCCTTTCTGCACCGGGAGGCCGCGAATTCCGAAGCGTCGATCCCCTGCGATCAAACCCCCCGGAATGCCTACTACGCGAAGGAGATCCTCGACCTCTTCCCGGATGCGCGGATCATCCAGATGGTTCGCGATCCCAGGGATGTGCTTCTGTCCCAGAAGCGGAAGTGGCGGCGGCGGAAACTCGGGGCCACGCGGATTCCACGACGGGAAGCACTGCGGTCGTGGATCAACTACCATCCGCTTCTCGTCGGCCGATTCTGGGAGGCGTCGCTTGCGGCGGGGCGGCGGGTGGCCATGGACCCGCGGCATCGGTGGGTGAAGTACGAGGATCTGGCGCACGACCCGGACGGGACGGTGGACGGCATCTGCGCGTTTCTCGGGATCCGGCGCGAAGTCGGGATGCTGGATGTTCCGCACAGGGGTTCTTCGGCCGCGAATGACGCAGCGGACCGGGGAGTGCGGGAGGATCGCGTTCGCGCATGGAGCCGGGGCGGACTGAACGATTCGGAGATCGCCCTGTGCGACCGGGCCACACGAACGGGCCGGGCCGCCCACGGATATGCGGATTCGACCCGCAGCGGGTCATGGCCGGGGTTTGCCTGTTACGCGGCCACTCTCCCGGTGCGTCTGGGGGCGGCCTTCCTGATGAACCTGGGTCGGATGCGGGATCTTCGCTCGACGCTGGCCCGCCGCATGGGACGGGCGTAATGCGAAGGGCCGGGCGGACGCTGCGCGAGATGCGGACGATCGTCGGGAGCTTCGCCATGGCGCGGCGCTTTCGGGAGAGCGATACGCGGGTTCTCCTGATACTGGGCACGGTTCGTTCCGGCTCGACCGTTCTCGGTCACATCCTGAACTCCAACCCGGAGGTTTCAGGGTATGGGGAGACGCTCACTTCGTATCGCAGCGTGCCCCGGCTTGCCGGACTGATGTCGAATGTACGGCGTGAACTGGGGACCGAGGCAGCCGGGGTTCCCTGGCTGTACGACAAGATGCTCCACGACTGGCTCCTTCTCGGAGACGATGTCCTTCGGTCGGAGCGCGTCTCCTTCCTCATTCTTCTCCGGGATCCGGAAGAGACGCTTTCCAGCATGCACCGCCTGCAGGAACATGTCCCCGGGGCGCGCTTGTCACGAATGGAACGGGCGGTTCCGTACCTTCGCGATCGCCTGGACACGCTGGTCGAAATGGCCGCGCGAGTCGGAGATCCCGGCCGGGCTCTCTTCGTGACCTATGGGCAACTGGTGGAGCAGACAGAAGATGTGTTTCGGGCCATCGAGACGCACCTGGACCTCTCCACTCCGCTGACGGAAGAATACGAACTGACGCCGGCCACCGGGCGGGCCCTCATCGGGGATCCTTCGCCCGTGATCCGGACAGGCCGTCTGGATCGGACCCGCACGGGAGTTCGAGTTCCCGCCGATGTGCCGGAGCGGGAACTCGAAGAGTGGAAGTGCCGGTTCAAGCGGGGGGTCGAAGACCTGTCACGAACCTGCACGACCGTGGGTTAGCCCGCACTCTTCCGTGCCGACGACTCCAGTACCAGTGCACACCCCACCAGCGCGTGCAGCAGCAAGTATGACGAAAGCTGCGACACCGCGATCTGGAGGAGGAGGCCGATTGCCAGCGACAGTCGGAGTGCGAAGGCGAGGCGCTTGCCGGAGAGCGTCTCGGCGCGTTTCACGATCCGCCCGGTGAGACGCCATGCACCGGTCCAGTACAGGACATACAGCATTAGCCCGACCGCGCCCGTTTCCAGACCGACGCGGAGGTAACAGTTGTCGAGGCTGCCGAGTTGCACGACATCGAGGATGTTCCGGCTCATCCCGTAGCCCAGCGGGGAGGCTCCGGCCAGGAGGCCCAGACCGTCGGTCAACTGCTGCAGGCGCATGAAGAAACTCTGCATGGCCTCCGCGTCCAGGACCGCGCGGCGGAGCAGCGTGGTGCGGAACACCATCACGAGCAGGGCCAGTGCTGAAGTGGACGCCAGGAAAACTGCCGCGCGGCTTCTCTGGGCTGCGCCCGTTCGTGGCCGAAACACCATCCACGCCCAGAGAGCCGCAACCAGAAGGGCGAGCCCCGTTCGGGATTGCGTCCACAGGAGGACAGGGACCAGAAGGACGAGGGTTCCCCCGATGAGAATCGTCGTGAGTCCTCCCTTGCGTTCGCCCGCGAGAAAGAGAAGCGGGGGGCAGGACAGGCAGAGAAACGCGACGAGCTTCAGTGGATTTGTAAAGCTCCCCATCACCCGGTATTCGCCGCCGCGAAACCGTCCGGCCAGTTGGTCGAGATCCCGGTGAGTCCTGTAGGCGACATCGACCACGCCGTGCAGGGGGCTTCGGCCAAGGGCGTGCTCCACGAAAGCGAACGCCTCGTTGAAGGCCGCCGCGGCGGCAAGGACGAGAAAGACCGTGACGACATCTCCCTCGTTCCGGACCGTCGTCACGATGAGAAGAAGTGGGAACAGCGAGAACAGCAGGAGATTCGCGAAACCGGAAACCGCGCCGATGCCGAACCCGCTCCCGATCAGTGTCGACACGAAGGCGACTCCCATGAGCGCGGTGAGCGGCAACGACACCGTGCGTCCGCTCCGGAGGATTCGAATCCCGCGCATGGTGTCCGGCGAATGGAGCAGGACGCGGACCGTCCAGGCGATGAGCAGTGCGTACAGAGAGAGTCGCTGGAGCGTCAACGCGAATCCCTCACCGCCGACTCCGAACGCCATCGCTTCCGGAAACGCATGGAAGAGGAACAGGAAGAGAAGGACCGCGCCGCGCAAGTGCAGGAGCGCAAGCCCGGCAAAGAGCATCGTGACGCAGAGCAGAACGATCATGGGAACGGCTCCCCGGGTTTGCCCCGCGGAGGCGTCAAGTTCTCCGGCCGCCGAGAAGTTGACGGACGCTCCGTGGCAGAGATCTCATCTCCCCGGTGAGAGCACTGTGAGTGTCCGGATCCAGTTCCTCCTCCCGCAGGAGGAACTCCCTTCCGAACGAGGCGATGAACGCCAGCACCACGCCGAGTAAAAGCCCGGCCGCCGCATTCAGGGGAAGATTCGGGCTGGATCGCTTTCGCGGGGCGGTCGCCTGGTCGATCACGGTGATGACCGGCGTGTCGTTCACTTCCTGAATGCGCGCTTCTTCCAGTTCGCGGTGGAGCGTGGTGAAGACTTCCTGCTTGATCGATACGCGTCGTTCCAGGCGATCGTGCTCGAACTGGAGGCGCGGGTTTTCCTGGAAGAGCCGGTTGGCTTCCATGAATGCCATGAGGGCGTGTTCCACAGACTCCAGTTCCGCCTCCGCGGTACGCAGGCGGCTCTCGACGAAGGTCCGGCGTTCCCGTGCATGGGAGTGCCGCTGGACGAGGTCGAACGAACTCACGAGATCGACGGCCCGGTTGGCGACCGCGGCGGAAAGTGGAGGGTGGCGGGTCTCGACTGAAACGGACACGATGCCCGTCTCCGTATCCAGAGTGATGGCCACGCGCTTTTCGAGCGTCTTTCGGCCCTTCTCCATTCGCTCCGGCTGGTCGTCGCCGTCGACTCCGAGAATGTCGATCAGTGCGGCGTCCTCTTCTCCGTGTGCGAAGTGCGAGAGCAGAAGGTCGTCCCGAAGAGAGCGGCTCTCCAGGACGGCCCGGTAGAGTTGGGGGCTCGACCCTCCCACGGGAACGGTCACCCCGAACTGCCCGGCGAGTCCGACCAGTCCCGCAGGAAGTCCCGACTCGTCCTGGGCGGCTTCGGGGAGAAACGCGCTGGTGGCAGTGAACCGGGATGGCAGGAGAAGGCTCGCGAGCAGAAAAGCGACGGCCAGAATCACCGGGAGGCCGAAGAAGGCCCTTCGGTAACGCAGGAAAACGACCAGGATGCCGAGGATACCGATCGAATCAGATGCGGGCGACTCCGCCGCGAGTGGGCCGCTGCCCGGCACGCCGTCCGGGGCTGTCCGGGGACTGCGGGGATCCTGATCGCTCACGCCTCTTGCTCCTGTCGGATTGCGATGATGCCGGGGGATGGAACCTCACCCGGGACGGATCGTACAACTCGAGGGGCTTTTGCGCCACAGGGCGAATGCATCCACCGGCGGCCATTGCGGCAGACAGACGCGCATTCTGCCGGTAGATTGACCACTCCCCCGGCGACATGAATCGGAGATGCGGAGGACTTCTGTGCGCGAACGCAATCCAGCCGTATTGAACGCGGGACACTACTACCATGTCCGCGGGGGGTCCGATCGGTACATGGTGTCCCTCGGGGAACTTCTGGAGTCGAAGGGGCATACGGTCGTTCCCTTTGCGGTGCGCGACCCCGAGAATCGAGAGTCCCCGTGGACGGACCGGTTCCCGGATCCCGTGGATGTTCAAAACGGCGGTCTGCGCGATGCCGCGCAGTTTCTGTATTCGCGCCCCGCCGAACGCGCGCTCCGGAGCATCCTCTCCGACACTCCCGTGGATGTGGCGCATCTGCACATCTACTACGGGCAGTTGACGACCTCCATTCTCCGGCCTCTCCGCGAACGGGGAATCCCGATCGTGCAGACGCTTCACGACTACAAACTCGCCTGCCCCGTGTACACGATGGTCGCCGGGGATCGCATCTGCGAGGCGTGTCGGGGAAAGTCGTTCCTTCCCGCGCTGCCGCGCCGCTGCAACCGGGGATCGCTGGCACGGACTCTCGTCAGCGTCGCGGAGTCCTATGTGTCGCGCCTCAAGGGTCGCTGCCACGAACTGGACCACTTCATCGCCCCGAGTGACTTCATGCGCCGGAAGATGATTGAACTGGACCTTGTGGACCCGGACCGGATCACGGCGATTCCTCACCATGTTGACCTGCCGCCCCGAGAAGAATCCCCCGCTCCCGGGAAGCACATTCTGTACTTCGGCAGGATCGAGTCGGTGAAGGGCGTGCGCACGCTCATCGAGGCGGCGGGACCGCTGCGCGAGTGCCGCCTTGTGATTGCCGGGCGGGGCGGGGGAAAGGCGGAGATGGAGTCCCTGGTGGAGCGGCAAGGTTGGGACCACATCCGCTTTGTGGGGTTTCAGTCCGGCGAAGATCTGGAGCGCCTCATCCGGGAGAGCATCGCCACGGTCTTGCCGTCCGAATGGTACGAGAACTACCCGCTGGCCATCATGGAGTCGCACGCTCGAAGCCGACCCGTGATCGGCGCCATCATCGGCGGGATTCCCGAGATGATCGACGACGGCACGGACGGGTTCCTCTTCCCGCCCGGAGATGTGGAGGCGCTGCGCGATGCGCTGGAACGCGCAACAGGGGATCTTTCGGCCGCGGTTCGCATGGGAGAGGCCGGACGGAGACGGGCCGAAGAGCGCTACGACGCCGACCTTCACTACGACCGGATCCTTGAGGTGTACCGGCGTGTGCTCTGACGAGTCGCGCGCGGTGCCCGCATCATGATCGCGCAACTGGACGCGGCTTACGCCCGCGCGAGGCCCGGCAAGGTGGCGGAGCGGATCGCGAGTTGGGCGCTCTTCGAAGGGCGGCCGGTCACGACCCGTGGGCGCTGGATCAACCGGGTCGTCTTCGCGAACCTGCAGCTTCTGCGGCGTCTTCCGGGGGCGCGCCCGGTGCGCCGCCCTGTCTTCATCGTCGGCGTCGGGCGAAGCGGCACGACGATTCTCGGCAAGGTGCTGTCGCTGCATCCGCGCGTGGCATTCCTGAACGAACCGAAGGCTCTCTGGCATGTCGTCCACTCCGGCGAGGATGTGATCGGGAGCTATGCGCGGGAGCGCGGGCGGTTCCGTCTCGGCGCGGACGACGCGGATCCGGAAACGGTCGAGCGGGCCCATGCGCTCTTTGGCCACTACCTTCGCTGGACGGGACGACGGCGCGTTCTCGACAAGTACCCGGAACTCGTCTTTCGAGTGCCGTTCGTTCGCGCGATCTTCCCGGACGCGCTTTTCGTGCTGATCGTGCGGAACGGGTGGGATCTCTGCGAATCCGTGCGCCGGTGGGATGCGCGACACGCGTCTGAGGTCGGCGGGCCGCGTCACGACTGGTGGGGAGTGGACGGCCGCAAGTGGTCGACCCTCGTGGACGAGGTGGTGGGCGCGGATCCGGAGCTGCGGAGTTCGGCGGAAGAGATTCGGGCGTTCGCCCGGGACGAGGACCGTGCCGCCGTCGAGTGGATTGTCACGATGCGGGAAGGGCTGGCGTGGGCTGAGCGCCTTCCCGGGGCGGTCCGCATCCTGCGATACGAGGAACTGGCCGCGGATCCGGACAGCACGGTTCCCGGGCTCTTGGATTTCTGCGGGCTCGAATCCGATCCGGCGACGCTCGGCTACGCGCGGACGGCGCTCTCCCCGCGTCCCCGCCGCGCTCCGGCGAAGCTGCACCCCGCCATCGCACCGGCGTTCGTCCGGATGATGGAGCGACTGGGCTACGCGCCCTGATCCGCGAACACGCTGGCGTACTGCTCCACGATCTGCGGCCAGGTGTAACGCTCGCGAACGATCCGCCACGCGACCTCGCGACGCTCCGGAGCGAGCGGCGTCCCCTCCGTACGGCTCAGGCAGGCGGACAGGGCGGCTTCTCCTGCGAAGTAATCCGCGCCGCCGC
Organism: Gemmatimonadota bacterium; assembly: GCA_030747075.1. NCBI lineage: Bacteria > Pseudomonadati > Gemmatimonadota > Gemmatimonadota bacterium. The sequence continues at coordinate 41,982 of JASLLL010000015.1, read as the reverse complement.
CCAGTACCTCCCGGTTGAACGGGTTGTCGTGCGCGATGACCTCGTTCCCGCAGGCGAGTGCTTCCAGCAGCGACGGGTTCGTGCCCCCGACGCTGTGCCCGTGAATATAGGTGCGGCAGTGGAAGCGCAGCGCCGTGAGTGCGCCCCCGTCGTACACCGCGCCCGGGAAGAGCACGCGCCCGGCGGCGTCTTCGCCCTCGGCGGCGGCCGCGCGCACCGCCGCGCTGTAAGCGGTCCCGTCCGCGTTCCCGACGACAAGCAGCGGGCGGCGGCACCCCGACGCCCGGTACCCGCGGACAATCTCCAGCACATGGTTCTCCGGCTCTATGCGGCAGACCACCAGATGGTACTCTCCGGCGCGTACGCCCAACGGCGACAGCTTCGCTTCGTCGGCGTCCTCCACGAGTTCCGCTCCGTAGGCGATCGTCCACGCGCGCCGCATCTCTCCGTGTCGTGATTCCAGGTGGTCGCGGATTCCCTCCGCGTCCGCGAACACGCCGTGCGCCAGTCGGACCGCCGCGCCTTCCATCGAGCGCAGGTAGAGCCGCGCGAATGGCGACCACTTCGCGCGCCACCACTCCACGCCGTCCATGTTCACGAACAGCGGCGTTCCGAACAGACGCGGGAGTCCAAACGCCCACGCGATCCCGTAGCCGAGCATGTACACGGCGTCGTATCCACGGAGCGAACGGGCCAGGCAGGCCAGGTCGTACAGCACCGTGCGCAGCGGCCCCGCGGGAAGCGCCCGGACATGGACGAGGCGCACCCCGCGGTGCTCCCGCGGCGGAGTCTCCCCGGACTCCCGCTCGCAGAAGACCGTGACGCGAAAGCCGCGCTCCGCGAGCCCGGCCGACAGCTCCTCCGCGAAGGTCTCGAAGCCGCCGTATCGGGCGGGAATCCCCCGGCTTCCGAGGATCGCGATCCGCCGCCCCGCGCCGCCTGTCATCTCCTGTACGCCACGGCCAGAGCGACCTCCGGACCGTCCTTCGTCCGTCCGCTCTCGTGGCCTTCGTTCGTCACGCGCGCCCATCCCGCGGACACGGCCACGCGCGCATGGGCCCGGGGGAACCAGGCGGTCGTCACGCGTGCCGCGGTCACGGTCGCGATCGGGTCGGTCAGCGTCGCGCCGTCCCACGGCTCGCCGCCATCCGCGGGATCCCACGCATCCCCGATGGCGCTGTTCCCCTTGCGGCGCCGCTCGAACTCCGCGCCGACCGACCAGTCCACGCGCGGGTCCGCCGTCCATCGCAGAAGAAGCCGCTCCACATCGGGACCGTCGCCGTAGGCCAGCGGCCGCCCACTGTGGTCGTAGTTCCTGCCGTAGTAGGTGGAGTAGGTGTATCGGAACACCTTCGTGTATTCCGCGAAGAAGTCCGCGGGGAAGGGGAGCCGGGGCACGCACCACCGCGCACCCGCCTGCCATGCCAGACGGTGAGGCATGGTCGCGGTTTCCGTAGCGAGATCATCCACCAGGAACTCCGCATGCAGGCGAAACCCCGGACGCACGCGCCATACAGCGTCCGCGGACATCATCACATTGTTCCGGTGGAGGATGTCCGGCGCCTGCGAACGGTCCTTGTTGGAGATCTGCTCCACGAAGGTGTACGGCAGGAGGTTCAGCACATAGAGGAACTCCGGATGGCGCGCATCGTAGCGGGCGGATTCCGCGACCCCCACCCACAGGGAGGGCGACAGCCGGAGCGATAGGCGATGCGTCGCCAGGTACCGCGTGTCCGGTTCCGCGAGGACGCCGGTCAGCGCACGGAAGTCGACCACCCCCGCAAACCTCCGCGAGACCCGAAGCGCGGCGAACGGAGGCGCCGCATCCGACAGAAGCAGCGTCCCCGTGGTGCCCGGTCCCCAGCGCGTCCGGACGAACCCCGCCGTCACGGCGGCCGCACCCGGAGCGAAGGCCGCATAGGCTTCTCCGGCGTCCACGAAGAGGTCGTGGTTCTTGACGAGCGAATCCCCGATCTCGCGGTCGGTGCCCGTCCGGTGCAGGCGGATCTCCGTGGCCACCAGCAGGTCCGGCCCCAGCGCCGCCCGCACAGACGCATACCCGCCGCTCTCCGCGCGCACTCCGAGCTTGCCGGGTTCGTCCCGCGTCGTCGCCGCGCTCAACCCGACGGACGCGCGAAGCCATCCCCCCCCGGCTTCCCGCATGGTCAGCGTCGCGTCCGGACCCGCCTCGAATGTCTCCGGCGCCAGATCGTGGAGTTCGTCGGCGAATTCTCGAAGGAGTCGCAGGAGAATCGGGTCGGCCGGGAGCGTGTCCTTTTCCGCGACCGATGCCAGCGCGCGCGCGACCTCCTGGCGGCTCCACGGTTTCACGGAGAGGTTCAGCGAATCGACAAGCCCGCGCGTCCACAGATGATCCACATCCCGATACGCCCAGTGGCTGGCCGGAAGAAACTCCCGGGCTTCGGCGGCGGCATCTCCTGCACTTGCGGCCATCGTCATTGCGACGAGTGCGGCAACGACGCAGAACCTTTTCCCCGTACCGTTCAGCGAAGACAGGACAGCCGAAGAGTCCCGGTATGGGCAGGCTCGTATTCTCATTCCAGTGAGTCCCCTTCCCGGCGCTCGGGCCCGCAATCGAACCGGAAGCCCACCCGGAACGCGTCGCCTCGTAGCGCCCCGGTCCGCTTCGTTCGTTCTTCCCTAGCCCGACTCCATCGCGGCCCGCCACGACGGGGGCATGTTGCGGTCCACCTCGATGTTCCCGAAGACAGGGCTTGTGCGTGATCCGACCCGCTTCACCCAGCTCACCATCTTCGCGAGCCCGTCCGCCAGCGGGGTGTCCGGCGCGTCCCCGAAGCACTCGCGGACCGCGGTGTGGTCGCTGTACGCCAGCACGACTTCGTTCCGGGCATCGAGGTAGGATACCGGATGGTCCGCCGCGCCCATCGCTTCCGCGACCGCGGCCGCCAGCTCGTTGACGGTGCAGGGGCGGTCCGCGCCCACATTGAACACACGGCCCTGCGCGCTCTCCATCCACGGGGCCCGCGCGATCGGCCCGACGATGTCCCCCGCGTAGCTGAACGCACGCTGCTGTTCGCCGTCGCCGAAGAGCGTCATCGGCTCCCCGCGCAGGATCTGGTTCATGAAGATGCCGACGACATTGCGGTACCGGTCGCCGATGTTCTGGAACTCGCCATAGACATTGTGCGGGCGAAAGATCACATGATCCAACCCGAACATCTCCTTCGCGGCGCGCAGGTCCATCTCCACGGCGTACTTCGCGATCCCGTAGGGATCCTCCGGCTCGGGCGTCATGTCTTCCCGCATCGGCAGCTGCCCTTTGCCGTAGACCGCGATGGAACTGGTGAAGACGAAGCACTTCGTGCCGTGAAGGATCGACGCGTTCAGGAGGTTCATGCTGCCGATCAGGTTGTTTGTGTAGTTGAAGCGCCGGATGAAGTGGCTGAGTCCCTCCGCGGCATACGCCGCCAGATGGTAGACATGGTCGAAGGCGTGCTCGTCGAAAAGCGCGTCCACCAGCGCGGAGTCTGTGATGGAACCCTCCACGAAGGGCACGCCGTCGGGCACATGGTCGCGAAACCCTCCGGAGAGGTCGTCCAGCGCGACCAGGTCCGAGCGGTCCATCTCCTGCAGTTCGCGGAGGAGATGCGCGCCGATGAACCCGGCGCCTCCGGTCACGAGTGCGACGGGCCGGTCCCGTCGCGGGCGGTCTCTCTGCATGGCGTTCTCCACGGCAGGTTGCGGCGTGCAAGACGCCAGGGAACGGAATCAGTCCTGATGCGTTCTATCCCGCGCCCCGCGGATTGTCCACGACAATGCGCCCGCCCCGGACCCGTGCTAGTCTCCACGCGCCCGCAGTCGCCCGGAGGGAAGCCGTGCCGACGATCGTCACCCGCTCGTTTCTTTGTGCCGCCGCGTGCTCGGCGGCGCTCCTGTCGGCAATGCCCGGCTGCTCTTCGCCCTCCCGGGACTTTCGCGGCACCGTGCTCGATTCGGGAGGGGCGCCCGTGCCGGGGGCGGTCGTCTATGCGGAGGCGGTCGGGCCGGACGGGCCGATCGGGTTTCTGACCGCCCGCACCGGGGCGGCGGGCGAGGTCCCCGTCTCCGCCCGCGAACCGCTGCCGCTTCCATGGGGCGCGGGAGCGACCGCCGTCCTGGCGGCCTTTGCTCCCGGGAAGCTCCCCACCATTCTCCACGCCCCCCCCACGACGGACGGGGTCGTCCTGATCTTGCGGGATCTGCCCGAAGGCTCCCGCTGGGAGCCGCGCGTGGCGTCGCTGGCCTTCCCGTTCCCGGACGATGCGGCCCTTGCGGACCGGGCCGCCTCCCCGGAGTGCGTGGAACTTCGGGCCGCGCTCCGGGCCGCCTGGTCCGAATACTCCCCGGAGAGCGGACGACCGCCCTCAGCCCGGGAGGAGAGCGCTCATGCGGCATTCCGGGCGCTGGAGTCCCGGATTTCCGCTGCGTCGGGCCCTTCGCTCCGCTGATCCTGCCGTCGGATTCGCCCGTCCCGCCTTGCAGATACTTACACATACTGGCCGGTTTTCCGGCCCCGCCCGGCCGGGAGTGTCGATTCTTCTCGGATCAGTGGACGATCTCGGACATAATGGGCAAAGTGAGTACTCGATCGGATCGGCAGCGGCCGGTTCGGAAGCTGTCCCCCTACCTTTGCTGAGACTTCAAGGTGATGATCCGCTTCTTCGCGCTCCTTCTCATGATGCTGTTCCTCGGGACCGGTCTCATTCTGCCGGGCACCGCCGTGGCGCGGAGTGCTCCGGATTCTCCCGGCAAGACCCCCGTGCGAATCGAAGCCCCCTCTCCGGACAGCCCGTCTTTCCTGCAGGAGAAGCGCCGCTGGGAGATCTATCAGGTCATTCGCGGGGGCGGCCCCGTGGAGGATGAAGAACTCTCCGACCACCTCTGGCGCGTCGCGGGAAGCCTCGCCGCTTTGGGCTGGACCCCCCCGACGGTGACCGTCGAGGTCATCGCCACCGAGGATGTCGAGCGCGGTTGACCCGCACACGCTCTGCCTCTCCCGTTCATCGACTGCCGATCTTCCCCTGAGCGGGGACAGCGTGTATTCTGCACCCTCGCCCCTCCTCCGCAGTCCGGGAATCGGAGGACACCATGATGACTCGCGAAGAAGTCCTCCGGGTGGCGCGTCTCGCGCGGCTCGATCCGTCCCCTGCCGAAGCGGATCGCCTGGCGGTGGAACTCGGCCGGATCTTCCAGCACATGGCGGCGCTGAACGAGGCTCCGGCCCCGGCGGGTTCCGCATCGGCGGGGGACGGGGAGTGCCCGCTTCGCCCGGATGAGGTCCGTCCATCTCTCTCCCGCGCAGAGGTGATGGCGCTCGCGCCCGAGTCCGATGGCGAATCCTACCGCGTGCCGCCCGTTCTCGATCGCTCCGGGGAGGACGCATGAGGCCCGGTCTCCGGTCAGTCCCGGAGCTTTCGCGGGCACTGGCGCTCGGGGAGCTCTCCTCCGCGGACCTTGTGGAGGACTGCCTTGCGCGGATCGACGAACTCGATGGAACGCTGAACCTCTTCCTTCATGTGGATGCGGAAGGTGCGCGGGAAGCGGCCGCCGCGTCGGACTCCCGGCGCGAAAAGGGGGATGCGCGATCCCCGCTGGACGGGATCCCCGTGGCGCTCAAGGACAACATCGCGGTGCGCGGAATGCCGACAACCTGCGCCTCACGGGTGCTGGAAGGATTCGTCCCGCTGAGCGACGCCACGGCCGTCGCGCGTTTGCGGGCGGCCGGTGCGGTGCTGGTCGGCAAGACGAATCTCGACGAGTTCGCCATGGGCTCGTCGAACGAGCATTCCGCATTCGGACCCTCCCGGAACCCGCACGATGCCGAACGCGTCCCCGGCGGTTCCTCCGGCGGGAGTTGCGCGGCCGTCGCGTGCGGCATGGTCCCGCTGGCGTACGGCAGCGACACCGGCGGGTCCGTGCGCCTGCCCGCCGCATTCTGCGGGGTCGTCGGCGTGAAGCCCGGATACGGCCGCGTGTCGCGGTCGGGGCTGGTTGCGTTCGCGTCATCGCTGGACCAGATCGCGCCCACGGCACGCACCGTCGAGGGGGCGGCCCTCGGGCTGGCGGCCGTCGCCGGAGCGGACCCCGCCGACGCCACGGCACTCTCCGCCCCGCCGCCGTGCGCCGAGGCGGCCTCTCCGGTGGAACGCCCCTCGCTCGCGGGCCTGACGCTCGGCATTCTCGACTCTCCGGAGGATGCCGAAGCGGATTCCGTCGTCGCGGAGCGGTTCGCGGAGTCGGTGGCGCGACTGGAATCGTTGGGCGCACGGACCGTGCGCGTGTCGCTCCCGAACGCGGGGCACGCTCTGTCCGCGTACTATGTGATCGCGAGCGCGGAGGCGTCATCCAACCTTTCGCGATACGACGGAGTTCGCTACGGGCGCGCCGCACGAGGCGCTTCCTCGCCGGACGAACTCATCGCCGCCACTCGCGGCGCGGGCTTCGGCGACGAAGTGAAGCGCCGCGTCATGATCGGGACGCACGCGCTCTCCGCAGGCTACCGCGAAGCCTTCTACGAACGAGCGCAGGCCGTGCGCGAACTCATCCGCGACGACTTCGCCCGGGCATTCGCCGCCGTGGACCTTCTCGTCTCGCCGACCGCGGCGACGACGGCATTCCCACTGGGCGAACGCCTTTCGGATCCGCTGTCCATGTATCGGACCGACGCGCTGACCATTCCCGCCTCGCTCGCTGGGATTCCGGCCATGTCGGTGCCGTGCCCCACCGCGCCGGGGGAACTCCCCGCCGGGCTCCAGATTCTCGCGCCGCCCCTCGGGGAGGACGGGATGCTCCGCGCCGCAGCCGCCCTGGAGTGTGAAACCGGCCCCGCGCCTGCCCCCGCGCTGGCTGTGGAGGGCGGCTCATGAACGCGGGCGTCTTCCCGGTGATCGGGCTGGAGATCCATGTGCGCCTTGCCACGGCCACCAAGGCGTTCTGCGCGTGCGCGTCGGAATACGGCGCAGCGCCGAACACGCGGGTCTGTCCGGTCTGCCTGGGGATGCCGGGCGCGCTTCCCGTGCTGAACGACCGCGCCGTGGAGTTTGCGGTCGCCACGGCCCATGCACTGGGCTGCGACATCGCGAGCAGATCCGTCTTCGCGCGGAAGCATTACTTCTACCCGGACCTTCCGAAAGGGTATCAGATCAGCCAGTACGAGCACCCGCTCGCGACCGGCGGGGGCATCCCGTTTGAAGTGGCCGGGCAGCGCCGCATCGCGCCGCTCACTCGCGTTCATCTGGAGGAGGACGCGGGGAAGCTCACGCACGGGGTGGCGGGCGGCCGGGATGAAACCCGCGTGGATCTCAACCGGTGCGGGACGCCGCTGGTGGAGATCGTCACCGAACCGGCGCTGCATTGCCCAAAGGAGGCGGGAGCGTGTCTTCGGTCCCTGCGACGGATCGTGCGAACCCTGGGCGTGTCCGACGGGAACATGAACGAAGGCAGCCTTCGCTGCGACGCAAATGTCTCCGTGCGTCGAAGTGAATCGGACGCGCCCGGCCCGAAGACCGAACTCAAGAACCTGAACAGCATCCGAAGCGTGGAGCGGGCGCTGGCGTTCGAGATTGCCCGGCAGACGAAACTCGGGCACTCCGGCGGCGTGGTCCGGTCCGCCACGCTTCTCTGGGACGAGAAGCGGGCCGAGGCGCGGCCCATGCGTTCGAAGGAGGAGGCGGGAGACTATCGCTACTTCCCCGAGCCGGACCTGCCGCCGCTTGTCGTGACCGGGTCGCGGAGGAAGCGCGCCGCCGCGTCGGTCCCGGAGCTGCCTCTTGCGCGGCGCGATCGTTTCGTCCGCGACCACGGTCTTCGCCCCGCGGACGCCGCGGTTCTTGCCGACACTCGTGAACTCGCCGACTGGTATGAGGAACTCGCGCACCTCACCGGAGATCCCCGCACCGCGGCCCTCTGGGCGGTCGGGGAAGTGCTGCGAGCCGCCCGTGAGCGCGGCGGGAGAATGGCCGCCTTCCCGCTCTCGCCCGCGTCCGTTGCGGAACTGGTCGCGCTGGTCGGGTGCGGCGCGGTGTCGGGCACGGCGGCCAAAGCCGTCTTCGCGCGGATGGTGGAGACGGGACGATCCGCGGAGCGTATTGTCGCGGAGGAAGGGCTGGCGCAGGTGTCGGATGAAGCGGCGCTGGGCGTGCTTGCGGACGAAGTCCTCGCGGCCCACCCGGCCGAGGTTCGCGAGTTCCGGGCGGGGAAGGAGAAGCTCCTCGGCTTCTTCATGGGGCGCCTGATGGAGGCCGGCGGCGGGAAGGCGCACCCGGAGCGTGCGCGCGACGCGCTGCGGGCGCGGCTCGGGGAGGGAGGTCCGTCATGATCGAAGGCTGCCCCGCGCGTCGAGTCGTCTTTCCTTCGGCTGCGCTTCTCGTTATGGTGGCGCTCGCGGCCACGGGATGCGGGCCGAAACCCGTCTTCCGGACGACGCCGCTGCCGCCCTTGGGCACCGAGGCGACGAAGGACACCTCATCGCACCGCGCTCCCGGGAAGGCATCGACGGAGCGCACCGGGGAAGTCGAAGCGCTGGCCGACCCCTGGCTTGGGGTGCCGTATCGCTATGGAGGAATCTCCCGTCGCGGCATCGACTGTTCGGGGCTGGCGCTCAGCATTCTCGGAGAACTGGGCGTGACTCTGCCGCGCACGGTGGCTGAACAAAGGAAGATGGGACGAGAAGTCGGGCTGGAGGAAGTGTCTCCCGGCGACCTCCTCTTCTTCCGAATGCGGTCGGCCCGCGTGGATCATGTGGGTGTGGCGCTGGATCGTACGCGCTTCGTTCACGCGTCGGTGTCGCGCGGCGTGGTCGTGGATCATCTGATGAGCGAGTACTATTCGAATCGGGTCGCGGGCGCACGGCGCGTTCGCGTTTCTCCGACCGGGAGAAGGAGGGAGCCGTGAACGCACTGATTCTGGGAGGGGGCGGTCGCGAGCACGCACTGGCGTGGGCGGTCTCGCGGAGCGCGAACCTCGACCGGTTGCTGGTGGCCCCGGGAAACGCCGGGACGGATCGCATTGCCGAGAATGTGTCGATTCCCATGGCGAAGCCGGGGGAACTGCTTTCGTTTTGCCGGAATGAGGATGTGGCTCTTGTTCTCATCGGGCCGGAAGCGCCGCTCGTGGACGGGCTGGCCGACGCGCTCCGCGGGAGCGGCGTGGCCGTCTTCGGGCCGGGCGCGGAGGGTGCGCGGCTGGAGGGGAGCAAAGTCTACGCGAAGGAGTTCCTGCGCGCCGAGGGAATCCCCACCGCACGCGGCGCGACGGTGCGCAGCATGGCGGAGGTCGAGGCGGCGCTGGAGAGGACGGGTGAGCGCGTGGCGGTCAAGGCGGACGGGCTGGCTGCGGGGAAGGGCGTCGTCATGGCGGAGAATCGCGACGAGGCCATCGAGGCGGCGCGGGACGCGCTGGAGCGCGATGCCTTCGGCGCGGCGGGGCACGCCGTCCTGCTGGAGGAGTGGCTGGAGGGCGAGGAAGTTTCGCTGATTGCGCTTGTCGACGGGGAAGAGGTTCGGCCGCTGGTGCCGAGCCAGGACCACAAGCGCGCGTTCGATGGCGACACCGGGCCCAACACCGGCGGCATGGGTGCGTACGCGCCCTTCCCGCGACTCACGGGCGCGGAACTGGATGACGCGGTGGCGTCCTGTCTCCAGCCGGTGGCCGCGGGCTTCGCCCGCCGGGGGGTGGACTACCGGGGCGTCCTCTACGCGGGTCTCATGATGACACCGGAGGGTCTTCGCGTGCTGGAATACAATGTCCGGTTCGGAGATCCGGAAACGCAGGTGGTTCTCCCGCTCTTCGATGGGGACCTTCTCGCCGCCTTTGAGGCCTGCGCCCGGGGAGAGCTGGCGGGGGCGCCGGAGTTTCGCCTTCGGCCCGGAGCCGCGCTGACGATTGTCGCGGCTTCCGGCGGGTACCCGGGGGACTACTCCACCGGAGCGGAGATCACGGGGCTTTCCGGAGAGGACGACCAGGGCGACACCCTGGTGTTTCATGCGGGGACGAAGAGGCTGGATGACGGTACAATCATCACTTCCGGCGGGCGGGTGCTTTCGGTGACGGGGCTCGGCTCCGACATCGAGACGGCTCGGGGCGCAGCGCTCGGGCGTCTCTCGGAGATCCGCTTTGACGGGATGTTCCACCGAAACGACATTGGCCGGAGAGGACTCCAGGCCAACACCAGACAGGAGGAGACCGTCTGATGGCTGATCCCAGGGTTCTCGTGATGATCGGGAGCGAGAGCGACCGCGAACAAATGCAGGGATGTGTGGATTATCTCGACCGGTTCGAGATTCCGTACGAGTTCGTCGTGTCGTCCGCGCATCGTACGCCGGAGAAAACGCGCCAGTACGCGCAGTCCGCATCGGAGCGCGGGGTGCGCATCATCATCTGCGGGGCGGGGATGTCCGCGCACCTGCCGGGAGCGGTGGCCGCCGAGACGACTCTTCCCGTGATCGGCGTTCCTCTCCCGGGTTCGGCGCTCTCCGGGATGGACAGCCTCCAGTCGATCGTGCAGATGCCGGCGGGAGTGCCGGTGGCGACCATGGCCATTGGAACGGCGGGCGCCCGGAATGCCGCCATCTTCGCCGCGCAGGTGATCGCGCTGACAGACGAGGACACGCGCGAACGCCTGACGGAGTTCAAGACGGAACTGGCATCTCGCTGAGGGGGAAGCAATGCTCATTGAGGTGGATCATCAGTCTCCTGACCCGGTCATCGTGGAAGAGGTGGGGCGCGTTCTGCTGGGCGGCGGCGTGGTGGCCCTGCGGACAGACACCGTGTACGGTTTTGTCGGGAGCGTGAACCGCCCGGATGCAATCCGAAAACTGATTCGCCTCAAGAAGCGGCCGAAGACGAAGCCGTTCATCGTGCTCGCGTCCGACTGGCAGGGGGTGCGTGCCGTCACGGGGCACCTGCCGGCGGTGGCGAGAAGCCTGGGCGATCGCTTCTGGCCGGGCCCGCTGACCATGGTTCTCCCGGCGGACCACGGCCTCCCGAAGGAGGTGACGGCGGGTGGAAGAACGATCGCGGTTCGCATTCCTGACAACGCCTTCGTGACGGCGCTCTTGGAGATCGTGGGCGCCCCGCTGGCCGCACCGAGCGCGAATGTCGCGGGGGCGCCACCCGCGGTATGCGGAAAGGACATCCACCAGACCTACGGAGACCGGGTGGATCTCGTGCTGGATGGCGGAGAGGGCACCGGGCGGAAGGCTTCGACCATCGTGGACTGCACCACGGATCCCGCAGAGATCCTCCGGCCGGGGGTCGTGGCCTTGGGCGCCTCGGATCTCACCACGGAGTGAGGGAGACGATGGCGTTCCATGTTCTCTTCGTCTGCACCGGCAACACCTGCCGAAGCCCGATGGCGGAGGTGGCGGCGAGGCGGCTGCTTGAGCCGGGGGCGAACGGGGAGTTCACCGTCTCTTCGGCGGGAGTGTTCGGTCGGGATGGTACTTTCGCGTCGGAAGGCGCGCAGGGAGTGGCACGCGAAGAGGGACTCCGGCTCGACGCCTTCCAGAGCCGCCTGCTCACCCCGGAGATCGTGGCGGAGGCGGATCTTGTGCTGGTGATGGAACCCGCACATCGTGCCGGAGTGCTCGCGGCAGATCCCGCCGCAGACACCAGGACCTTTGTCCTCGGCGAGTTCGCCGGGGAATCAGGCCCGGACGCCGCCGTGGGGGATCCCTTCGGGAGTTCCACGGAGTCGTACCGGGAGACCTTCGGACGGATCGCCGACCTCTTGTCGAAAGGGCTCGCGCGCATCCGGGAGATGGCCGGGCAGTGACCGGCCGGGGGCATCATTCGATGGACCGATTCGCATCACTTCGGGAAGGAGACGCCGCCGTTCACGCAACGGTGGCTGCGGAGATCCGCCGCCAGAACGACGGGCTGGAACTCATCGCCTCGGAGAACTTCGTCAGCCGTGCCGTACTGGACACGATGGGTTCCCCGCTCACGAACAAGTACGCGGAGGGGTACCCCGGGAAGCGGTACTACGGCGGATGCGTGGAGGTGGACCGCGCGGAGGAGCTTGCACGCGAGCGCGCGACGGAACTGTTCGGCGCGGACCACGCCAATGTGCAACCGCACTCGGGCTCCACCGCGAACATGACGGCGTACTTTTCGCTGCTGGAGATGGGGGACCGCGTGCTGGGGATGAGCCTCGCGCACGGCGGACATCTGACGCACGGGCATCCCGTGAACTTCAGCGGGCGCTTCTTCGATGTGGCGCATTACGAAGTGGACCGCGAGACCGAACGAATCGACATGGACCGCGTGCGTGATCTCGCGCGGGAGCACCGGCCGAAGATGATCGTCGCGGGAGCGAGCGCATACCCGCGTCACTGGGACTTCGAGGCGTTCCGGTCGATCGCGGATGAGGTCGGCGCGTACTTCATGACCGACATGGCGCACTTCGCGGGGCTTGTGGCGGCCGGCGTTCATCCTTCGCCGGTGCCGCATTCCGATATCGTGACCTCGACCACACACAAGACGCTGCGCGGCCCGCGTGCCGGGCTCATCCTCTGCCGCGAGGAACACGCGAAGGCGGTCGACAAGACCAACTTCCCCGGGATGCAGGGGGGACCGCTCATGCACATGATCGCGGCGAAGGCGGTGTGCTTCGGGGAGGCGATGCGGCCGGAGTTTACGGAGTACGCCAGGCGCGTCGTGTCGAGCGCGGCGGCGCTGGCGGAGGGGCTGACCGAAGAAGGGTTCCGGCTTGTGTCGGGGGGCACGGACAACCATCTGATGCTGGTGGACATGACGCCGAAGGGCATCTCCGGCAAGAAGGCGGAGCGGCTTCTGGGCGAAGTGGACATTACCGTGAACAAGAATGCCATCCCCTTCGATCCGAAGAAGCCGACGCTGACCAGCGGCATTCGGATCGGCACGCCCGCGCTCGTGACGCGCGGGATGGGGCCGGACGAGATGAGGCGCGTGGCATCGTTTGTCGGGCGGGCACTCGCGAATCTCGACGAGGACGAGCGCACCAAGGGCCGGATCGCGGCGGATGTCCGTGAACTGGCCGGGGAGTTCCCGCTGTACCCGGATCTCGAAGACTCCGGCAGTCCGGTGGAAGCGGGGGACTAGCGGCATGGATGCGTTGAGCGCGGTGGGGAGTGCGGGCGAGATGGGGTTTGTGCTGCGCGGGTTCGTCGCGGGGTTGCTCGCGAGCCTCGCGTGCGGGCTGGGCGCGATTCCCGTGGCGTTTCGCGGGCTGCGTCTGGAAGAGCGAATCGGCCTCGCCTACGCCTTTGCGGGCGGTCTCATGTTCGCGGCGGCGTTTTACAACCTGCTCATGCCGGCCCTCACGATGGGGGGTGACAGTGCATCCCGCCTCCTCCCCGTGGCGAAGACGCTCGCCGGGATGGGGCTGGGGGCGGCATTCCTGTGGGCGGTGGACGGATGGCTGACTCCGGACAGGCTGGCGTCGTCGGTCTTCCGTAGTGTCGGAGGGCGGCAGGGGACGCTGATCTTCCTTGCGATGGCATTTCACTCGATCCCGGAAGGGATTGCGGTCGGGGTCGGGTACGGTTCAGAGGCGCATGTCGGGTGCGACGGGGGGCTCGGCACTTACATTGCCATCGCAATCGGCATTCACAACATCCCGGAAGGACTGGCTGTCGCGCTGCCGCTTCGGTTGGGGGGCGCGTCGCTGGGGCGGTGTTTCCTCCTCGCATTCCTCACGAGCCTGCCGCAGCCGATCGCGGCGGTCCCGGCCGCGTGGCTCGTATGGCTCGCGGAGCCGCTCATGCTGCCGCTTCTGGGGTTCGCGGCGGGCGCGATGATCTACCTCGTACTGCTGGAACTGATCCCCGACGCGCTGAAGCGCCACGACCCTCCCGAGATCGCGTGGTCGTTCCTGGCGGGCTTCGGCCTGATGGTGCTGGTGCAGGTGGCGCTCTAGGGGGCGCTACCTCACCAGCGTCATCTTCCGGCTCTGCGAGGCGTCCCCGGCGTCGATCCGGTAGAAGTAGACTCCGGCGGGGGCAGGGTGCCCGCTCCGGTTCGCTCCCGACCAGATCACCTCGTGGCTTCCCGCAGCCGTCGGGCCATCGACCAGCGTCTTCACGAGTCGACCGGCGATGTCGTAGACACCCAGACGCACTACCTCCGCAGACGGCAGGTGGTAGCGGATGCGGGTCTGCGGGGTGAACGGGTTCGGGTAGTTTCCGCCCAGCATATCCGTCACCAGCGCATCGTCGACCGCCGTGTCGGTGTTCAGCTTGGAACTCTCAAACAGCCGGGCGATGGTGTTGGCGATGTTGAAGTTGTTTGGAACCGGCGCGTCTTCCTCGCGCGAAGTGATGATGGCCACAATGCCCACATCCTCCGCGATGTAGTAATACGAGCGCAGGTAAGAATACTGAATCGGGACTCCCATCCAGTAGTAGGTGTACTTCTCCTCGTAGTTGACCTGAATGCAGTTCAGTTCGTCCAGGCTGTCCGGGAGAACGACGGTGCCATAGCCATCGACGAAGCCGGTGTATTCGTAGTCGATGTTCATGGTGACTCCGGAACTCGTGACATCGAAGTTCGTCGCACCCGAGAAGAAGGACTGGTAGGAGATGTGGGTGGGGAAGTCCACGATCGACGGGTTGAACGGAACGCTGGGCGATTCGGGGAGGCCGACTTCGTCGTAGAACCCGTAGTTGACGCGGCCGGTACCCGCCTGAAAGTCCATGTACATCCATGCGGATCCTTCGGCGCTGACTCTCTTCTCGGCAATCGTGGCGGACGGGAAGTCCGCCTGGTGCCCGCCGTCGGTGACATCGACATAGTCGAAGGTCCATTCCACGGATGTGTTTCCTGAAGAGAAGTCGAAGACATGCGGCCCGCCTTGAAGTCCCGTCATGCCGATCACGCCATGCGGGGACGGGATGTTGTACATGCTGTAGGACTGGCCAATGTCGTACTGGAGATCTGCGGTCGTGATGGTGACCTGCGCGAACGACGGGGCTGCGATGAGAAGAAGGGTCAGGGCGATTGGCAGCATTGGGATTCTCCTGACGAGAAGGGACGCGGGCGGCATGGAGGTCAGTATAGAAAGCGCTCCTTTCGAATACAACGCAGTTGATTCGTCCCCCCGGCGCGCCCCGGCCCTCGATGAGGTATAATCATCTCATGCGTGGTGCATCCCCTTTCTCCGCCGTCGCGGCTCTCGTCGCGCTCCTGCTGTCCGGGGCGGTAGTGCGTGCGGACGCGCCCGTCGTCATTCCCGCCGGTGATCGCCCGGTCGACCCGTCGCCTTCCATCCACCGGATCGAACTGGACGCGTGGAAGGCGCGCGAAGCGGCCGGGTGGGCACCGTGGGCCGATCCCCGGGATCTTCCGACGCAACCGCTGGCAGGCGCTCCGGGCGGCCCGTCCCGGGAAGTCCACGGATATCATCCCTACTGGATGGGGTCGGCGTATGCGGGATACGACTGGTCGCTTCTTTCAACGGTCGCCTTCTTTTCGCTGGAGTTGCACTGGTCGGGAATCATCGTGAACGATCACGGCTGGCCGTGGACCGGTCTGGTGTCAGCGGCGCACGCGGGCGGGACGCGCGTGCTGGTCACCGCGACGCTCTTCTCCCAGGCGGAGATCACCTCGCTTCTTTCGAGTCCTGCGAATCGGGCTACGGCGGTTGCAAACCTCGTGACTGCGGTCACCGATGGCGGGGCCGACGGCGTCAACATCGACTTCGAAGGCGTCTCGGGAAGCCAGAAGACGAACCTCCTGCTGTTCATGGATGAACTCGGCGCGGCGCTTTCGGGTGCGCTTGCGGATCCGTATGTGTCGATCGCCACGCCCGCGGTGGACTGGTCCGACGCTTTCGACTACGACGAACTCGAAGCGCGCACCGACCACCTCATGATCATGGCCTACGACTACCACTGGACATCCGCTCCGACGACCGGCCCGGTGGCGCCGCTCTCCGGGTGGGATCCGTACAATGTGCCGTGGACGGTTGCGGACTATCAGTCATCGGGGGCGACTCCCGGCGGGATGCTTCTGGGCGTGCCGTACTACGGGTACCGGTGGCCCGCCGCGTCGGGTGATCCCGGCTCCGCGACGACCGGTTCCGCCACTGCGCGCACCTACGATCAGGCTTACTCGGAAGCCGCGACTCACGGAAGACTCTGGGACGCGGAGAGCCGGACGCCTTGGTATCGCTATGAATCGCCGGGATGGACGCAGTGCTGGTACGAGGACGCCGAGAGCCTCGCGCTCAAGTACGCTTATGCGGAAGCGGAGTCGCTGGCGGGTGTCGGGATCTGGGCGCTCGGTTACGACGGCGCCCGCCCCGAGCTGTGGGCGGCTCTCCGCGACGCCTTCGGCACCGCGTCCGCGGCGGCACCGGTGGCCGGGCCGGGAGCGCGGCTGGGCCTGCCGTTTCCGAATCCCTTCCGGGGGGCGGTGGGCGTTCCCTTCCATTTGACGAATGCCTCTCCCGCGCGCCTCACCATCCACGATGCTTCCGGGCGGCTTCTCCGCGTCCTGTCGAGCGGGGAGTTCGCGGCGGGGATGCACCGCGCGACATGGAACGAGAGCGCTGCGTCGGCCTTTCCCGCAGGCGTTTACTTTCTTCGGCTGGAGGCGGAAGGGACCGTCTCTTCCCGGCGCCTCGTGCGTGTGAAGTAGCGGCGCGCGGTCGTTATCGGAGTCGCGTGACTCTCCGCACGCTGACGCGCCCCGCGTGCTCAAGCCGGGCGACATACACCCCCGCCGCCACGCGCCGCCCGTCCCGATCCGTTCCGTCCCACGCGACTTTGTGGTCGCCGTCCGCGCGATCTCCTTCGGTCAGCACGCGCACGAGGCGTCCTCCCGCATCGTACACGCGAAGCGCGGCGCGCCCCGCTTCGTCCATCCGGTAGCGGAAGACGGTCGCGTCGCGGAACGGATTCGGGTGGTTGCGAAGCGGCGTGCCGGGCGGGATCGACGCGACCGGTTCCGCGGAGGTCGCGAAATCCGTCTCGTAGTCCCAGATCCCGCGCCCGTAGGTTGCGAAGCGCACGACCCCGGCCGCAGGCACCGACTCCACGCTCCAGTAGGTCGTCAGCGGGGCTGTGGTACCGCCCAGATACTCCCATTCGTCGGTCGCGAGGTTCAGCCGGTACGGGCCGCTTTCGCTCGCGGCGTACACGACCTCGCTCGACGGACTCTCGTGGACCAGCCCGTACACGAGCGTCGACGGCAGCCCGTCTCCGACCGGCGTCCAGGTGGCGCCGCCGTCGGTGGTGCGGTACACGGCGGGGCCGCTGTACCCGCTGCCGCCCGCGTAGGCCGTGAGCGGATCGGTGGGGGAGTGCGTGATGGCGGTCCCGTAGAAGTAGTGCGCGGACGGCCCCGTGCTCGCGGATGCGGCCCATGTGGTTCCCGCGTCGGCCGAGTGCCACGGGATGCCGCTGTTCGTGAATGCGATCCACCGGGAGTCGTTCGCGGGGGAGATCGAAAGCGCCGTGAGGTAGCTCCCGCCGTTCACGGTGAAGTCCTGCGAGGATACGGGGTCCACGAGCCAGCTCACTCCCGACTTCCGGTATCGGTACAGATGCGTCGCGCAGAAGTAGAACGCCTTGTTCCGGTTGGGGTCGCCAAGAATGAACGGGATCCACGGGTAGTCTTCGCCGACCGGAAAGTCCAGCGTGTACGGCAGCGCGGGAAACAACTCCCCCTGCTGCACCAGCACGAACCCGGGGTAGTTCGAATAGACCCACTCGTGTGTGCCGTCGCCGGAAGTGATGTGTCCGTAGTCGCCGCTGATGAGCTGCGTGAAGTCGCGCGCGCCGCCGACTGCCGGGCCGGTGCTTCGCTGATACCCCTGATCCTGCGCCCCGGCGAGGATGAGGTCGGGGTCGTTGGCGCTGGTGTGCGTGGAGTAGTACTGGCTGACCTGAAGCCCGGAGAGCGAGAGGTTCCGGACGGTCTCGCCGCGGTCGTCGCTGCGGTACAGCCCGCCGTCGGTCGCGATGAAGAGGATTTCCGCGCCGTCCGGCGTCCAGACCGCGTCCATTCCCGGAAGGTCCGCGTGGAGCTTGTTCGCCATGTCGTTGTAGTACGATCCCCACGAGTTGACTCTCGCGAAGGAACCTCCGCCGTCGGTCGACCTCCAGCACTCCACTCCGCCGAAGAGGACGATGTCGGGATCGGCGATGGCGGCCGTCATGGTCTCCCAGAAGTCGTGGATGTCGGAGCGGTATTCCCATGAGGCTCCCGCGTCCGTGGATCGGTAGAGCTTCCAGCCGCCGTCGTCGGAAGCCGCGTAGAGGGTCGGCGCTCCGGCCTCCGATCCCGTCAGGAGAACATCCGCGAACTCGGCGACGGGCAGCGTGCCGACAGAAGTCCATGACACGCCCGCGTCCGTCGAACGCAGCACGGAGTGGCCTTCCAGCGCATACACCGCGCCGCCGGCCTGTCGGTCGATCCAGACATCGCCGGGATGGCCGCCGAGCCCGCGCACCAGTGAGTAGCTCGCGCCGCCGTCGTCCGAGCGGTAGATCTTCCACGCGATGTTCTTTCGGGCGACCAGATAGAGCCGGTTCGGGGAAGCCGCATCCACCACGATGCGCCGCACTTCCGAGAGACCGGCCACTGGCCCGGCCGGAGCGTTCCAGGTGGCGCCGCCGTCGGTCGTGTAGTGGAGGTCGCCGCCGTCCGTGGCGCGCGTCACCGTCTCCGGTGGGCCGGGGGCCGCCGCGATCGTGTGTGCGCCGCCCCACAGGTTGTCGCCCAGCGGTCGCCATCCGGCGCCGTCGAGGTCGGCCTTCCAGACCCCCCCGCGGGACGACCCCGCGTACAGGCTGTCTCCGGCGGGGGAGAGGACGGCCGCGTGCATCCGACCGGCGAGATTGCGGCTGCCTACCTCCACCCACGGGCTGCCCGTGCCCGCACGGCTTCCTCCAGCCCGGCGGCGTTGCTCCTGAAGCGCCAGCCCGTTCGCGCGTTCGATGCTCCCCCAGTCCACCCCCGGCGCGGCCCGGTGCATCTGCTCGATCCACTCCTCGCGGTCTTCCCGATGCCGCCGCTCGGCATCCGCGTCGAGAAGGTGCTCGGTGGGCGGAGGTTGCGGATGGAGGACTACGCTGCCGGCGGGTTGCTCCGGCGCGTGCGGAGACGGAGCGGAAAGCGCCGTGGCAAGGGCGAGCATGGCGAAGCGGCGAAACATGGAACTCTCCTCTCAGGAGGCGACCCATCGGGCGTTCCATTGTACCATGATGCGCCACTCGTCCGTCAGCCGCTTCCGCCAGAGTCAGGAGAGCGCGTGCAGAATCCATGGATCACCAGTCCCGCCGGAGTCGTGGCGGTGCTGGCGGGCGTTGCCTCGCTCTTCTTCCTCCTGGAACGAAAGACCGGCTGGCGTCTCTTTCACTTCTTTCCGCCGCTCATCTTCATCTATCTCGTGCCGGTGGCTCTCTCCAACACGGGAGTCCTTCCCACATCGTCTCCGGCGTACGACTTCATGGGGACGACGCTGCTCCCCGTCTTTCTGGCCGTCATGCTGCTCGATGTGGACCTTCTCGCAACCGTGCGTGTCATGGGGCGGGGCGTTTTCGTCATGCTGCTCGGGACGCTCGGCGTGGTGGTCGGCGCGCCCGCGGGGTTCCTGCTTGTCCGGAGAGGCCTCGACCCGGAAGCATGGCAGGGCTTCGGCGCGCTCGCGGGGAGCTGGATCGGCGGCACCGGGAATATGCTCGCGGTCGCGCAGATGGTCGGTCTTGATGATTCAT
The DNA here is from genome assembly GCA_030747075.1 of Gemmatimonadota bacterium. Classification (NCBI taxonomy): domain Bacteria; kingdom Pseudomonadati; phylum Gemmatimonadota; species Gemmatimonadota bacterium. Next base: position 22,261 of record JASLLL010000015.1, on the reverse strand, counting down.
CGGTGCAGTATGGGTACGCGGTCATCGCCGACAATGCCGTGTATCTCGTCTGGCTTCCGCTTCTCCTGGGGTCAAAGCAGCTTGCCGGCCGGTTCCACGCGTTCACGAGGGTCGGAGAGGACCGACTGCAGCGAATGGAGAGCGCCGCCCGCGAACTGACCATCGACAAGGGTCCGGTCGAGATGCGGCACTTGCTCTACCTGACCTGCATCGGGTTTGCGGTGGCGGCGGGGGCAGCGGCGGCCTCCCGTGTGCTCCCCGCGCTCCCCGCGGGTTCGGAGTCGCCCTTCATCACGGCGGGAACCTGGAAGATCCTGCTGGTCACAGTCTTCGGAATCTCGCTGTCGTTTACGCCCGCCAGTCGCATCCCCGGCACGCGTGCGTTCTCCATGGCACTCGTCTACCTCTTCGTCGCGCGCATGGGCGCGAAGGCGGATCTGTCGAACATCGGCGGCGCGGGCCTGTGGTTCGTGGGTGGCGCCTTCGTGTGGATCTTCATCCACGGGGCCTTCCTGCTGGCCGCGGCACGCGTCTTTCGTGTGGATGTTCATACTGCGGCCATCGCGTCGGCCGCGAACATCGGCGGGGCGGCATCTGCGCCGATCGTCGCGGCGCATCACCGGCCTTCGCTCGTTCCGGTCTCCATTCTCATGGCGATGCTGGGTTACGCCATCGGAAACCCGGCGGCCTTCCTGGCGGCGCTTCTCTGCCGGTGGGTGGCGGGAGTCTGACCCGGCTCCCCCCGGCCGCCTCGCTACGACTCCCCCGACCTCTTTCGCAGCTCCTCGTCGCGGAGTTCGCGGCGGAGGATCTTCAGCACGGCGCTCTTCGGGAGTTCGTCCCTGAACTCGATCGCGCGCGGCACCTTGTAGGCCGCGAGTCGTTCCCGGCACCACGAGAGAACCTCGTCCTCCGTGACGGAGGACCCGGTCTCTCTGACCAGAAAGGACTTCACCGTCTCTCCGCGCTTCTCGTCCGGAAGCCCGATGGTCGCGGCTTCCAGGACGCCGGAGTGCGAGACGAGTACCTGATCGATTTCATCCGGGTAGATGTTGTATCCGCTCGCGAGGATCATGTCCTTCTTCCGCCCGACGATCTGGTGGTAGCCCTCTTCATCCATCGTCGCGAGGTCTCCCGTGCAGAGCCATCCGTCCCGGAGGGCGGTCGCAGTCTCCTCCGGGCGGTTCCAGTAACCGCGCATGACCTGCGGCCCGGCGAGATGGAGTTCGCCCTCTTCTCCGGCGGGGACCTCCTTCCCCGTGTCGATGGCAACGATCCGGGAGTCCGTGTCCGGCAGAGGCAATCCGATCGTGTTGACCTTGCGCGTGCCGTCCACGGGATTCACATGAGTGACCGGCGACGCTTCCGTCAAGCCGAAGCCCTCGATGATCTTGCCGCCCGTGATCTTCTCAAACCTGCGAAGCGCCTTCTCCGGAAGCGGAGCGGACCCCGAGACACAGACGCGGAGGTTCTCCGTACACCGGGCGTTCAGGTCGGGGTGGTCGCAGAGCGGGTTCAAGATGGCCGGAACGATGGGGAATACCGTGACGCGATGCTTGCGCAGGCCCTTGATGATGCCGTCGATGTCGCGCGGGTTCGGGACAATGACCATGGCGCCCGCGATGGCGAGAGGGAAGTTCATGGCGACCGTCAGACCGAACACATGGAAGAGCGGCAGGACGGTGAGGAACACTTCCGTTCCGCGAGTCAGGTCCGGTATCCACGACGCCACCTGCCGCGCGTTGGCGGAGAGATTCGCGTGGGTGAGCATGGCGCCTTTCGAGACGCCGGTCGTGCCGCCGGTGTACTGCAGCGCCGCGAGATCCTCGGGCGCGGGGAGTTCCGCCGAAGTCGGCCCTCCGGCGCTCTTCAGGAAGGCGCGGAAGAGGTGGACGCCTCTCTCCGGGCGAACGCGGGCAATGAGGGGTGGTTCCGCGCGACGAAGCTTCAGCGGTGCAAGCAGGGACAGCGGGAAGCGCAGGTACTCGGGAATGGACGCGACCACGAAGTCGGTGACGGGGAGCCGGTCACGGATCGGCGCGAGGCGGCTTTTGTAGAGGAAGTCGGTGGTGAACGCCATGCGGCACCCGGCGTCGTTCCACTGGTGCTCGATCTCCGGCGCGGTGTAGAGCGGATTCGTCATCACCGCCACCGCACCGAGTCGCAGCGTGGCCTGAAACGCCAGAACGGTCTGCGGGAGGTTCGGCATATGGATGGCGACGCGATCCCCGCGCTCCACTCCGGCGTTGGCCATCGCCGCCGCCAGTCGGTCCACTTCCTCCGCCAGTTGTGCCCACGACATCGTGTGGTTCACGAAGTGGAGTGCATTTCGGCCGCCGTGGTCCGCAGCCGCGGTCGCGAGCATTTCCGGAAGCGACGGCCCGTCGGGCGCGATGTGTTTCGGGACTCCCGGGTCGTAGTGGCGATGCCAGACGCGTTCGGTCATGGTGAGGACTCCTTGGGGGATGGTTCATTCGGTTCTTCACGGGCGGATTCGTCACCCAGCATTCGGACCAGTCCGGCGAACCGGGGATCCACCCCGAATCCGAACTTGCGGAAGAACGACGGTCGGAAGAAGCCGGTCGACACGACGCGGATCCCCCGGCCCCGCATTCTGCCGAGAAACTCCATGAACAGGACCGACCCGAGACCGTGCGATCTTCGCGCGTGCGAGATCACGAGCCACTCGATCTGGGCGAATGCTTCACCGAGAAAGCGGTAGATGATCCCGCCGAGAACGCGGCCCGCATCGTCGAATACCAGAAGATGATCGGTCTCTTCGGTGGGGGGAAGCCAGCGAAAGTTCTCTTCCCGGAAGATTCGATAGAGCGCGGAGACTTCCTCGGGTCGGCCGGGCCGGCGGATTCGGAATACATCGCCGCGCTGGTCGCGGTGCTCCACCTCGACATCCGCGCCCACGCCGCCGGGTGTGTCCTCTTCGCGCACGAGGAGCGCGGGGCGCGCGGGATCCAGGTGCGGGAAGAGAGTCCGTGCCAGGAAGAACTGTTCGCGATCGTCCATGGGGAAGCTCTCGCGGAGAGCGGCGATCTCCCTCTTCCAGTGTCCCGGCGATTCGGCTTCCGTCCGGGGGGCCTGGGCGATGATGCGGTCCAGTTCCATGGTGAAGCCCGGCCGCGCGCGGCGAAAGGCGGTATGCCGCAGAAAGCGCAGCCGCGATCCCGGGCGCTCGCCCTCGAGTTCGTCCATGCCATACGCGACGGCCAACTGGTCCAGCGTCGCGGACTGCGCTTCGAGCGTGGCGTGCGGGTTCAGGTTGCTCCAGCGCCGGTAGCGGCGAGCCGCCGAACGAAGGCGAACGGGCATGAACCCGTGTCGGCGCACGGACGAGAGAAAACGAGCCAGCGCCATCCCGAATGTCACGCGCGTGCCGGCCGGATCTCCCGGAAGCGGTTCGTCGCCGATCAAATGGCTCTCGGCGCGGAGAAGTTCCAGTCCGCGCTCTTCACCGAGTACTTCCAGTACCGTGGAGAACAGGACATTCCACTCCTCGCCAAGTCCGAAGCCGGCGAACCGCTGCTGCAGCGGCACGACCACGCCCATGTGGACACCGATCAGTACTTCCGACACGCGCTCGCACGGCCCGCGCTCCGCAATCGACACCAGGCGCCCGCCCACCTGCCAGTCGTGCTCCGGCAGAATGACATTCCTCGGCGCAGGATCCTCCAGCGCGAACTTCCCGCCCGTCCGATCCCAGAATCCGACCGCGAGAGAAGTGCTGACGGCCAGAAGGTATCGCCAGATCTCCGGGAGCCGGGCGCCTGTGGTGGATCCGGGCTCCTTCGCCAGACGGTCGGCCAGAACATCCAGCGTGGGCTTCGGGATGAACTCCTCCGTCCACATGCCGGAGTCCGGATACCAGCCGCCCTGCGCCTTGGCGACCGGGCGTCCCTCCAGACGATCGGCCGCCCGGATGAGAAGCGCCAACTCGGCCTCGACCTCCTGCGGCCGCTGCGAATCGCTCGCCTTGAGCACGCATTCGAAGAGCGGGTCGGACTCTTCGGCTCGAACCCTGCACTGGAGATGGAAGACACTGCGACCCTTGCCTTCACCCAGCCAGGACACGCGGATGGCCCCCTCGGCCAACGAAGACGGATCGACGAGGACTCCATTCCCGAAGAGAAGGGACGCCTCGGGAAGGATCGGACTTCCAGAGAGCGCATGCAGGATGCGGGAACGATGAGCCGCCGTGATCTCCGGGGAAAAGCGGACGATTCTCTTCCACTCTTCACGGGGTCGCGCGGTCTTCGGGAGTCGATCTCGGAACTCGCGCGAGAGGTCGGCGCGAAGTTCACGAAGGAAGGAGACGGCCTCCGTGTCCGCGCCCCACTCCGATTCGAGCTTCACGAGCAGTGTTCGCACGCGCCGGAAGAATGCCGGATGGAGTACGCCGTGGATTGTGAGGAAACGCAGAAGGCGTCGAAGTCCGGGGACCTCGCGCGGGGGGCGGCCCGGAGACCGGTAGGCGGCCTTCAGGACGCGGTTGATCAGCGCGTTCACTTGATCGGGCCGTAGCTCCTGCCCGGCCACGATCCGCGCTTCGGACCGCTGAAGAAACGACGGGTCCGAAAGGAATGTGTCCAGAAGCCGGCTGAGACTTCCCCGGTCGAGTACGGGAAGGAGAGCGCACAGCGCGTAAGGGCGAACCTCCGGGTCCGGCAGCGCGCTTGCCAGCGCGTCGCGGATGAGGCTTCGAAGTTCGGTGCGGCGTCCGGTCAGATGAGAACGCAACTGGGCGATGGCCGTGCGCCGAACGCTCTCCTTCGGGTGGCGAACACGCGCGGCGAGGTCGTGCAGAAGGGCCGTGTCGATGGTCGCGTCCTCTTCGGAAGGAGGCTCCGGAGTGCCTTCCGGACCGGGGACCCGCGCCGGAACAAGTGCGAGGCGCGTACGCACCTCAAAGCGCCGACCCCGCCTCCACCAGTGTTCGATCTCCTTCCCCGCGAAGGCGCGGACCGCGCGGTTTCCGAGCCAGAGCCTGGCACGGCCGAGGATCTCGCCCAGGAGGAGTTCCGGCCCGCACGGTTCATATTCCAGGTCGCCGACCAGTACCCGCGTCGTTCCCGGTACGCGCCGGACGGTGAGCGTCTTTCCGGCCGCCCCGATCCGGAGGCCGCCGGGCACGGCCCGCAACTCGCCCGACGGAATCCCCGACTGCCGGAAAAACCAGTGCCCGACGACCACCTCCAGGTCCCCCAGCTGGAAAGTGGCCTGCCCGCGGGAGTACATGGGTTCGATGATGGCATTGTAGGCTTCCGCAATCCGCTTTCGGCGAGGCGTTCCCTTGGCGGTCAGCTCTCCGGCATCCGCGTCGAAGTCGCGCGCCAGCACCGCGAAGTCCAGGATTCGCTCGTAGGGCGCGAGGAAACGGTTCACCGTGGAGATGGCAGCGGCGTAGAGTTCGCGAAGTTCCGGGGCTCTCAGGACGGCAGGATCCTCCGCGGCGGAATCGGCATAGTCGGCGCACAGATCCTCCGACGGTACGATGAGCAGTGTGCAGTACTCGCGACCATCCCCGATGACCAGCGTTCGCGCGATCGTGTCGAACTCTCCGAACATTCGCTCGATGCGCCGGGGCGAAATGGTCTCTCCCTGGAGGTTCTTGAAGATCTCCTTCTTGCGATCCACGATGACAAGATGTCCGTCTTCGATCTCGCGAACGATGTCGCCCGTGGCAAACCAGCCGTCTTCGGACTTGCTGTCCGCGTCCACGGGCTGGGCCACATAGGCCCCGCGAATGAGAAGTTCCCGGTCTTCCGCCACCAGAAGTTCGATGCCGGGGAGTGCCGTCCCGATGGAGTCCTCGCGATACTCGCCCGCGGGCGTCATGGTGATTCCACCCGTGGCTTCCGTCATGCCGAACCCGGAGTGCAGTTCGATGCCCGCCCGATGAAAGCGCCGGAACACCGCAGGCGGAAGATACCCCGCCGCGGACAGGCCGCGCCGGAGTCGCCCGCCGGTCACTTCGATGACCGCGCGGGAGATGTCCGGGTCGGGTGGGTCTTCTTCGCCGGTTACCGGGGCGGCGGCTTCGGCGATCTCCAGCCATTTTTTCGGAACGCTGATGAATGTCGTCGGGCGGGCCCACTGGAACGAGTAGAGGAGTCTCTCAATGGACGGGTCTTCCACAAACGCATAGATGGACCCCCAGAAGACGCAGCCCAGCATTTCCAGAAAGCGACCGAAGGTGTGATAGAGCGGGAGGTAACAGAGGAAGACATCGCCGCGCCCCAGATCCGGCCAGGCAGCGGCGCGCGCGAAACGCTTTGTCACGAGATGGGCCTGCGTAAAGGAGATGGCGTTGGGCATTCCCGTGGTGCCGGAGGTGTACATGGTGGTGGCGTGGTCGGTGGCGCGCACCGACTCGATGGCTGTACGAACCTCTTCCGGTTCGGTGCCCGATCCCATTTCCAGGAACTCCGCGAAGGGCCGGATGCCGCCGGTCCCGTCGCGCGATCGGTCCAGCCAGTAGACGCGTCCGGCGACTTCCCCTTCGTCGATCGACTCGCGGGCGATTTCGGCCATGTGCGGCGAGCCGACAAAGAGCGCACCCGCCTTCGCGTGGCGGAGGATGTAGTCCACCTGCCCGGGAGGGGAGTTGGCCGGGACGGGAATGTCCGGCGTCCCCGTGACCAGACACGCGAGATCCATGAGTGCGCCTTCCAGCGAGTTCTCCGAGAGGATGGCGACAGGCGCGCCGGGGATCTGTCGGCGAAGCGCGAGGAGTGCGCGGGAAATGCCCAGGATGCGCTCCGCCGCGGACCGCCAGGACACGCGCTCGTCCGCATGACCCGGGGGCTGAAGGAAGAGCGTGCGGTCGCCGAGGGTCTTTGCGCGGGCCGTGAAGAGCGATCCCACCGTGAAGTCGGACGCCACCACCACTTCCAGAAGGAGATCGGTCCACTCCGCGGCAAAGGGGGTGGAGTGAAAAGCCAGACGCACCGGTCGCCGAAGCGCGCCCTCCAGGATGCGATGCAGGAGTGTCCGGTGCGAACGGGAAGCGGACTCGGCTCCGGCTTCCCGCGCGGCCGAGAGCGCGCCCAGCGTGTCGCGAGTCGCGCGCAGCAGCGCCGCCGCAGGCGCACCCGCCGCCGAAGGAGCGGGGGAGCCGTCATCGGACGGTTGCTCCAGCACCGCCAGCGACTCCAGCACGCGGTTCACCAGTGCGGGGTCCACCTCCGGGCGGGGGGGATCTCCCGCGGTCCCTCGGGGATTCGCCAGACGCGCCCTCCGGTTCGTTACTTGATGCGATGGCCTCTGGGGGAAATCCGGTTATTGAAGATCCAGGCCACCACCTCTCCGATCCGGATCTCCGAATGCAGATAGGACGCATGGTCCAAGCGTTCCGAACTCCACTTGGAACCACGCCGATAGACCGTTTGCCTCATGCTTGCGAAGCAGTCCAGCCACCATGACATGTGTGCGGGGCGGAGATCCACCCAGCCCTTCTTCGCGAATGCGTCCACGGCATCTTCCGTCAGCGGAATCCGATGCGCCTTCTTGTTGTACGGCGGAATCTTGATGACCGGTCCGCGAAGGATGCCGGTTCCGTCCGGCAGCAGGATGGGGATACCGATGGATGTGATGGTGTGTCGGAGCGGGCTCTCCGTGACGAGCGCTTCCATCTCCCGCGAGAGGTCTTCCGGCGTGCGGGCGTGGCCGTCCTCGTCAGCGAGAACTCGCTCGACGGTCCCGTGGAGCTGCTTCAGGAAGTGGACCTCGTACAGGTACTTCGCGAGTTGCGGCGGCCCGAGCTGCCCGATGGCAACCGAGGGAACGCCCTTCTCATTCTCCAGTTCCTCCAGCTCCTCGATGGCCACTCCGCGAATGAGGCCTCCCTTGTACGACGGATTGAGCACGGAGGAGTCCACGGCGGAGATGACATCTCTTCCCGTGTTGTTCCCCGCGAGCTCCAGCGTCACGAGGTCGGCAATCTCCTCCGGCGTGACGAACTCCATCTGGCCGAGGGCCGTGATGGCCTCGAACTCTCCACGCGTGAAGATCCCGTTCTCCCCTGTGTTCACGCAGGGAAGCAGGAGCTTTGCGGGGCGGCCGTCCTTGTCCTGGAGGCGTTCATATCCGTCAAAGCAGGGTTCGTTGTCGAGGATGTCCGCCAGCGGTTCTCCCCGCGCTTCGTAGAGCGCGTAGGCCTCTCCGTGCGTGACCGTGATGCCGCCGCTTTTCCCGGCAGGCCGGTATTGCGGCCCTCTGATGATGTGGTAGCCGATGTCCCGGTAGCCGATCATGGCGGCGGGCTTGATCTCCTTGATGATGGGAGAATCCGGCGTTCTGGCCATCAGGAACAGCAGTCCCGTCTGTGCGAAGGCCGTGGCCGTCTTGGCCATGAGTGTGGGGCTGGGCTTGTCCTCGCCGTGCGTGTAGGGAATGTTGAGACCCATGCCGCCGGTGCCGGTTGTCCCGACCTTCAGATAGATCCGGGAACCCGCCTCCGAGAGCGCACGGTGCAGGAGACGAACATGGACGATGAGCTGCGGGATGCCCCCGGCGATCAGGTGCTTCTCCACATCCGTTGCGAAGCCCTCGCCAAGGCCGCCCTCCCGGGCCTCCTCCAGCCCCTTCGACACGACGAACGAACTGGAGAAGATGTCCTGATAGCTGATTCCCGTGGCGGTGTTGACCGTGTCCACCACCGCATCGGGCTTCTCCATGAGCAGAAGGCGGACCAGCATCGACTCCCGATAGGCGGACTCAAAGTCCGTGAAGGTGTCTTCGAAGATGTGGCGCCGGTTCTCCGCGTTCTCCACGAAGTCCCGCGGCGACGGCTCCGGAACGCGCGTCTCGATGGGCGTGGGTTCTCCGCGAACGAAGAGGTTCCCGTAATACCCGGCGAACTCAATCCCGGGAAACTCCTTCGAAAGAGAAGCGATGGCTTCCCGCGTCTCCTTTCGGAAGAGTGACACCAGGACGATCCGACCGGGATGCAGGGCGCGCGCGGCCTTCTTTGCGCACTGCACTCCGACAAGGCCCGCGCCGCCGAGAATGAGAAGACATCGGTCTCTTCCGGGCATGATCCCTCCCCTTGAGTAGAGCCCGATGGAGTCTATCCCGGATGGCAGGGCACGACCAGACCCGACCGGCCGATGATCACTGTGCCAGCTTCCGAATGGCCCCTTCGGCCTCCTTCGACCATCCTGTGAAGACCTCCGTCACGATTCCGTCCGCGCCAACCAGGTAGGTCAGAGGAATGAAGACCTCGTCGCCGGAATAGATGCGGGCGAAGACGCCGTCGGTCGTGGTGTAGACGGGGTAAGTCAGGCGTTGCTTCCGCACGAAGCCGGGGACCTTCTTGCGCCCCTTGCCGACATCGATGCTGAGGCCGATCACATCCACGCCCGCGCGGGACAGTTCCGCGGAAAGCCTCTCCAGTTCGGGCATCTCCTTTCGACACGGAACGCAGTAGGTGGCCCAGAGGTTGACGACAGTGGCGCGGCCGGAGCCGGATTCCGCGCGAAAGGTCGTGGCGTCTCCGGCCAGCGTGCCGAGCGCAAGGTCCGGGAAGCGGTCGCCGGGCCGGACGGCCAGTTTCGCCAGAAGGACCTCCCGGTCGGCCGGGGGGTCCGGCAGCGCGAAGGCCCGATCCTCCAGCGTCGTCAACCGGCCCTGGCCCTCGGTGATCAGGACGGACAGCCCCGCGCCGACTCCCCGGAACTTCTCCACCGACCCGGATGGCCAGGCGACCTCGATCCACTCCACCGAAGTGTCACTCCCCAACCCGAAGAGAAGGCGCGGGTCGTGCTGGGAGACGAAGCCCGCCCCTCCCGACTTGAAGCGCGTCTGTACTCCGCGAGAAGTGCCCACGCGAACCACGGTTCCGAAGGCGTCGGTGCCGCTCTTCGTTCCGATCAGGGATACGCGGAGGAAGTTTGCGCGTTGCCCGACATTGTTCCGGAAGAGGTGGTGTGCCTTCCTCTGGAACGCCGTGCGGAAGATGTCGACATCGCCGTCGTTGTCGAGGTCCGCATAGGCGGCGCCCCGTCCGTCGGTGTCGGAGTCGATTCCCGAAAGCCCGGAGATGTCGGCATACCTCTTGCCGTCCACATTCAGGTAGAGGTGGTCCCGTTCGAACCCGCTGAACGAGAACCCCTCCTTCAGAATCTTGCCGAAGTGGTCGTCCTTGTAGTCTTCGCTTCCCGCGTCGTCCCGCTTCTCCGAGGCAGCCAGTACATGGCGCCAGAAGAGGCTTCAAGTGTCACGAAGCCCCTTGCCGGAGATGAAACCGTTCGGCGTGTGAATGTCCTGCCAGCCGTCGTTGTCAAAGTCGAGGAATCCGCCCCCGAAGGCCCAGCCCGCGGAAAACGGACCGACTTCGGATGTGACATCGCGGAAGGAGCCGTCTCCCGTGTTGCGGTACAGCGTGTTCCCGGACGCCAACTTCTTCAGCGTGCGGGCGTACTCGGGAGAGTCTTCCATGTCGGGAAACAGAACGCCCAGAATCCGGTTGCCCGCCGTGGACGACATGTTGGTGACATGGAGGTCGACGCGGCCGTCGTTGTCGTAGTCACCAAAGGAGACCCCCATGCCGTTTCCCGTGTCGTCGATGCCGAACTCGCGTGAGGCGTCGCGGAAGCGGTCCCCTTCGTTGATGTAGAAGGCGTTCACTCCGAAGTCGTTGGCCACATAGAGGTCCGCTCGGTGGTCTCCGTTCAGATCCGCGAACTGAGCCGCGTAGGTCCAGCGGGAATCCGCGACTCCCCAGTCGGCGGCCGCCTCGACGAATCGTCTTCCGCCGTCGTTGATGAGCAGGAGATTGGGCGTGCCGTTCGTGGCCTGGCTCCATGAGTTCGGCATGACGGTTCCGTAGGCGTTGTACGAGCACACATAGATGTCGGGGAAGCCGTCGGAGTTGACATCGGCGGAGACGGCGCTGTAGCCGTGCGCCGGAAGCGCCACTCCGGCGTCTTCCGATCGTTCGAGGAACTCCACGCGCCCTTCCGGCACGAACCGGTTCTCAAAGAACATCTGGCGTCCGACCGACGCGAGGAAGAGGTCTTCGTCGCCGTCGTTGTCAAAGTCCAGAAAGAGCGGGCCGGTCGCGGAAGGGGTCACCCCGACGAGAGCATTCATGGCGATGTCTTCGTAGGTGCCGTCACCCCGGCTTCGGTACAGGTGGTTCTCTCCGCCACCTGTCACGAAAATCTCCAGAAGCCCGTCGTCGTCCAGGTCGGCCACCGCGACTCCGTGCGCCATGAACTCCTCGTTTCCGGGAGACCCCCAGCGGGGGACCGTGAGCGCGGTCCCCGCCGGACCGCTCACCTCATCGAAGAGGTTGGCCGTGGCAACGCGAGGGTGAAGGTCGGTGAGCGTCAGTTCATGGAGGGTCCACGGGCCGTCCCGAGGGCGGGATGCCTTCACGCGGCCCACTCCTTTCACCCACTCGCGTGCTCCTTCCGGCCCGCGTCCGATCCAGAAGTACTTGATGTACGCGGACGCGGAGACGGTTCCATTTCCGTCAGTATTCATCTCTGCGGACTTCACCTTCAGACGCACATCCTCCAGCGAGCGGAAGGTGTCCAGATACTCGCCCCAGGCCGTGGCGAGGGCGCCGCGCCCTGACAGCGACACGGGTTCCCGCAAGGGCCGTGTGTGGACCCAGCGAGTCTCCGCCGTGGGTTCTCCCTCTCCGATCGGGACATCGGTGCCGGTTGCGTCCGGGGCGAAGTGCTCCGCGAACTTCTCCATGTCGCGATCCAGAATGGCGAAGGAGACTTCGTGCAGATGGTTCGCGAGGCTCTCGGTGAGGTCCTCCGTTTCTTCCAGGCCGGAGCGCGGCGTTGCGCCGGGATCGGCGGTCGGCGGGGAGGCTGCGGAGGCCTGCCCGGGAAGCATCGTCAGAAGGAGGAGGGCAGCGCCGGTTGCGCGAAGAGATCGTGGGGTCATGGCGGTCTCTCGTCTACGGGTTCGGGTGATTGGATCTCGACAGGAGTTCTTCATCGCGAAGCCACGCGGCCACTGCCCGCCCGGCCACGCGGTTCCCCCGGACGGTCATGTGTCCGTCGCCCGGGATGAAGAGGCCGGGGATGTCCCGTTCCGACCGGAACACCGGGAGGAGGTCGAGGGACGGGATTCCGAGCGAAGCCACCCGTTCCCGCAACTCGCTCCGAAGCGGGATGTCCGGGGGGTTCTTCGGGAAGGCATAGACATCGGCCGCCATCCAGACGACCCCGAACGCGGCACCCAGGGAATCCGAGACGTCGCGCATGGTGGCCATGAGTTCCACGGTGCGTTCCATTCCCATGCGAAGCTCATCCTGAGAGACGCCCCGATGCGGGCTGGAGGAGGGCATGCCGTGGAACCACTTCGTGCGGATCTTCTCGCGCGCCTCGGAGAGGAGTCGCCACAAGTGGCTCTCCCGGGCGAGCCAGCTCTCGCGGTAATACTCGTGCGTGAAGTGGTTGAAGAGGTACCCGTCGCGGACGGTATAGAAGCCTTGCGCACCGAAGAAGTTGTCCATGTAGTCGTTGGTGTAGAACCCGACCAGCACGAGGTCCGGTTGAACGGCCGGTCCGACCTTGCGGAGAAGTTCCAGCTCCGCTTCCGTGCCATACCCGTTCACGCCGCCGTTGATGCCCTCTGCCGCATTCTCCCCCAGCGCGCGTGCGGCCGCCCGGACCCATGCTTCGTCATCGGGAACTCCCCATCCCCATGTGAAGGAGTCACCGAGTGCGAGAATGCGCGCGCCGGTTTTCGGTCCCGGTTCCGGTCCGCGAAGCCCGAGTGAGTTGGTCGAAAACTCCGTGACGACGCCGTCGCGCTCGATGCGTCCTGAAAAGCCGGGGGCGAGCACGAAGCCGCAGTCTTCATCGGCGAGATACATGTCCTTCAGCACGAAGCCGCGAATGAACTCCTGCGATGGAAGGGAGCGGGGAGCGGCCAGCCGGACGATCAGTTCCGCCGCTGGCAGAAAGAGCGCCGCCGTGACGGCGGGGACCAGAAGCGCGATGCCCGCGCGACGAAGGTTCACTGCTTCCGCGCCAGACAGAGGAGTGAGAGGCCGAACGGCAGCCCGGGTCCGGAAACCAGAGGGGCCTCAGAGGAGAAGATGCTCCCGAGGGCGCGGTTCACGACCGGATGGTAGTCCACAAAGTCCGTGCGCGGTCCATGCGCCGGGGGACCGAAGAGGCGGCGGCGCAGTTGCTGGTAGGTGCGAACCGCATAGGCCAGAGGAAACAGGACGGTGTTCATGCAGGAGAACTTCACGATCCCGCATCCTGCCGCTTCCACGAGGCTGCGGAGTTCCGCGCTTCGATACCTTCGCCGGTGGTGGTTGATTTCGTCGTGATCGCTCCACAACCCGGGGAACGCGGGAACGGTAATGAGCAGGTGCCCGCCCGGCTTCGTGACGCGGACCATCTCGCGAACGGTAGCGGCATCGTCATCAATGTGTTCGATCACATCCAGCGCGGTCACCAGATCGAAGCGAGCGTCCGGGAGGTCCAGCGAGCGGAGGTCTCCCTGAATCACATCCCGATGGCCCCGTTCCGCGCAGAATCGGATGGCGTCCGGTGAACAGTCGATGCCGGTGACCCTTCCGAAGCTCTTGAGAAGCGACAGGTTGATGCCCGTGCCGCATCCCGCGTCCAGTACCTCGCGATCATCTCCGTGGGGGAGGGCGTCGCGAAGCACTCGCGAGAGAATGCGGCGGCGGCTGACGAACCACCAGTTGTCCTGTTCGAAGAGGAAGTACTCGTCGTAGTAGCTCCGTTCCAACGCAGGACTCCCGGACGGTGGCAGGGTCGGCAAGGGCGTCCCCCATGATGCCCCGACCGGCAGGATCTGTCGACTACGGGGAAGTGGACCGGCTACGACGCGCGGTTGCGAAGCCGCCGGTTTCGAAGAAGCTCCCGGACGAGTTTTCCCAGCTTTCCCTGCGAGGTGCCGCGGGCATAGCGGAAGAGTTCCGCCGGAAGCCGCCACGGGCGCATCAGGACGGCCAGTCCGTAGAACAGGGCGAAGGCGCAGTACAGCATGAACCGCAGGCGCCGATCCCCCCAACGAGGATGGAATGAGCGGTACTCGGTGATGTCCATGTAGCCAAAGAGCCCGTAAAGGAAATCGTCTCCGTCGGGGATCTTCCCCGCACGCTGAAGTTCCGCGCAGGCCTCGGTATTCGGAAGAGGCGAGAACGCGCAGACATTCATCTCGTGGAATCCGATGGCGGCGCAACGGGCGATCTCCCGGTAGGTTGCCAGCGCGTGTCGCCAGGTCTCGTGGGGAAACCCCAGGATGAAGGTGCACTGCAGCCGGATTCCGGCGGCCAGTGCATCCCTGGCGGAGGCGTGCACCTTGTCCAGATGGATGCGCTTTTTGATGATGGCCAGCGTTTCCGTGGACCCGGACTCTACGGAGTACGCGAAGTTCCGGCATCCGGCGGCGAACATCAGGTCCGCCACCTCCCGGTCGATGGCCTCGCTGCGCGTCCCCGACGGGAGCTGCCAGGTGACATTCATCTTCCGGTCCAGCACTTCCCTGCAGAACTCGAGGGTCCACGATCGTTTCACGACGGCCGTCAGGTCTTCGAACTGGAAGTCCTCTGCGCCGTACCGTTCTCGGAGCCACTCCATTTCATCCACGACGAGCTTCGGCTCACGCGGGATCCATGTGGTGGTCCACATCTGCGGCGAACTGCAGAATGTGCACTGATAGGGACAGCCGCGCGTCGCGAGAATAGGCATGGACCTGCCGCGCACCGCGCCATGGGGGCTGCCGTAGTCGATGTACGATTCCACGGGAAAGAGATCCCATGCGGGTGCGGGGATGGCATCGATGTCGCGGATGCGCTTGCGCGGCGGGGTGCGCTCCACGCGTCCGTCGTGGCCTGCGGCGCGTCGGGCCAGTCCGGTGGAGTCGGCGGGATTCTCGCCGGCTTCCGCTCGTGCGACGACTTCGAGGAGCGTCTCCTCTCCTTCGCCCAGGACGCAAAGGTCCACCGGTGACTCCGCGAGCGTTCGTTCCGGCAGGGCGGAGGCGTGCTCTCCGCCGAGAATGAGAAGCGCGCGGGGGAAGCGCTCCCTGAGCGTCGCCACCAGTTCGCGCGTGGACGGCCACTGACACGAGAACATGCACCCGATTCCGATCACGGAAGACTCCGCGTGCGCGCGATCCGCGATTTCTTCGAACGGAAGACCCCGAAGCCAGACATCGCGCGACTCGTCGTGCCGCCACACGGTCTCCAGTCCTTCGCCCACGCCGTCGACCACCGTCACATCGTGACCCGCCTCTCGGAGCGACGACGCCAGATACGCCAGTCCCAGCGGAGGGATGGCGATCGTGGAGATGTAGTTCGTCGGCGAGATGAGCTGCGGCGGCTGAATCAGCGTGACGCGCATGGAGACTCCGCGGGAGAGGGGTTCGTCCGAGTGTATCGGCGAAAGGACGACTCGCTCAAAGCCCGAACCGTCTCTCCGCGGCGAGTGCGGCAAGAAGAACGGACAGTCCGGCCAGCGTCAGGAAGAGCCGCCCGCGCCCGGGGCTGTATCGGAAGCGGACCTCATGCGTGCCCGGCGACAGCGGAACGGCACAGTAGCTTGGCAGGAGATGCGCCACGGGGGCGTCGTCGCCATTGACGGTGGCTTTCCATGCGGGGTGGTAGGTCATCTTCAGCAGGAGACGGCACTCTCGATCGACGCGCACGCGAGCGAAGAAGTCGTCTCCCGAACGCGAGGCGGAGAGGACCTCACCACGCGGGCCGGGAGGAGGCGTCGCACTCGGAAGGCGAAGGTCGTACCCGCCGATGGCGTGCGCCGTCCCGGGCGGTTGACCTCCGGCTTCGCGGAGGTGAACCATGGGGTGGAGCCCTGTGCGCGCGAGCGGCCCGGTGAGCCATGTGCGGTGAAGCCGGGGAATGTCCTTCTTCGCAACATCGACGGTGTAGGGCGTGTCTACCAGTTCCAGGAACCCCCCGGAGTCGAACTCGTGGACGGTGAAGCGTCCGAACGACGCAGTCTCCTGCGCGAGCGGGTGGGTGGGCTGGCCCGGCGGGGCGATGACGGCCCCGATGTTGAAGATGCGATAGTGGTGTTCGCGCCGTTCGTCGAATGCGGAGAAGAGGTCCGAGTTCAAGGACCACATATGGTGGAGATAGCCGAACGCATCAACTCCCCGGACGGGGAGGTACGCATACACCGGAACCCACCCGACCATGAACGAACCGCCCCACGCGTGCGGGTCCCCGGCCGCGCCGAGTCCGGCGTAGACGCGTCGCTCGCCATCCCCGCGTGCGGCGGCGATCGCCGCGTTCAGGTCATCGCGCTCCGCGGCATACTCCGCGGCGGCTTCCCGAATGAGTGCCGCGTTGCGCCGCAGGTAGCCGGTGCGTTCCACGACGGGCACGGCAGCGATCGTGGCGGCGAGAAGGAGCGCGGCGACGGTCCCGGCGCGTGCGCGCGCGACCCGCTCCAGTGCGTCCCCGACGGCAAGCCCGGCGGCGATGACCGCGGTCCACTGAACCAGCGTGAGCGCCCGGGAGAAGTGGAAGCCGCTCCCCAGCGGGAGAAGGTCCAGCAGACGGCCCCATGTCGGGCGGCCGAAGAAGAGCGCGAGGAAGAAGAGGAAGAAGACGAGAAGCCCTCGCTCCGTCTCCCGGCGACGCGCGAGGATTGCGGCGCGAACCAGTCCCGCTCCCGCGAGGATCGTGATCACGGGGAAGCGACCGAAATCGAGAAGATCCCCCTGTGCGAGCTTCGCGAGAACTTCCGCGTGCCCGAACGAGAGGTACTTCCACATCGGGACGAGGGTGCTGATGTTGTAGTACGCGAACTCGCGGAGAATCGGGACCACCACGGGCGCGGAAGCCAGGACCGTGATGGAGGCGACGGCAGCGAGCCTTGCGATTCGTGCGGGAATCTCCCGCGGATGAAGAAGTGCCGCGAGTCCGAGCGCGAGGAACGCCATGTATCCGAGTGCGAGATGCGAAAGGAAAGTGGCGGTCATGAGGAGCGCCGCCCGCGCGAGGCCGCGACCCGTACGGAGCGCCATCCAGCTCCAGGCGAGTCCGAGCGGCAGGAACCAGATTCCGACCGCCTGCGTGAACTGGCCGAGCCCCTGCCAGGTGGAGCTCTCCAGTTCCAGACCGTGGAGATAGTCCGTGCGGATGAGCGGCAGAAGCACGGCGGCGGCGGCGGCACCGGCTCGTCGCGCACCGAGCTTTCGACACCCCAGGTAGACCGGAACGGGAAGGGTCCCCAGCGCCAGCCACAGGACGGTCTGAAACGCGGTGATCAGCGACATCCCGCCGAAGGACATCTTCCACAGCCCGAGCACCAGGAAGTGGGGGAGGCTCTGGTAGTAGTGGAAGACCGGAAAGCCCAGACCCCACGCCCCGACCCACGGGTCCAGAAGGCTCTGGCCGTTGGCCGGAGCGTCGGCCATGGCGCGGAGAAGTCCCGTATGGAGAACGGCGTCGTTCAGGAACGGCTCCGGGTGGCGGACCTGGACGGCAAGGAGCGCGAGCCCCCACGCTGCGGCGGCGCCCACGGCCGCACGCGCCAGGCCGCGGGTCAATGCGGAGTCGGAAGGACTCGCGGGGTTCACCGGGCGATCGCGCAGGTGTAATCCTCCAGCGTGAGATAGGTGGCGGCAGCACGGGCGACATCCTCCGGAGTCACGGCGCGAAGTGCGGGAAGGTCCTCGTCGAGGGCGGCGGGATCTTCTCCGCGGAACTCCGCCATGCCGAGCGAATACGCCATCCCGATACGGGAGAGGCGCCGCATCCGTCGGCGTCCCTCTCCGCGATTCCGCGCGCCGTCAAGCTCCTCTGCGGTCGGGGGGGTCTCGGCCAGTTCCCGCGCGATCTCCAGCATTCCTTCCTCCATGCGGGGGAGGTTGTCCGGGCGGGTCCCCGCGATCAGCCGTACGCACGCCCCCGGTTCATCCAGCCGGAGCGATGCGCCGATCGAGTACGCCAGCCCCTCCTTTTCACGGAGGCGATCCGCGAGTCTCTCGGAGAGCACCGCGACAGCCATGCGCAGCGCGGGTTCGTCCGCCGGGTCGACGGAGAGCGTGCTCCCCACGAGGATCCGGGACTGCTCGCGCCCGGTTTCCAGCACGGCCTCCGTGCGCCCGGCGGCAGGGGCGGGTCGGAAGGACGCGCCCCCGGGTGCCGTGGGGGCGGGTGCGCGGGTGGCGAAGGCGTCGGTCGCCGCCCGGATGACCTCCTCGGGCGGGAGGCTTGTGGACACGGAGAGGATGAGGTTGGACGGGTGGAAGTAGGTCGCGTGATGGGCGCGGGCGGCATCCAGCGTGACGGAACCGGCCGCGAGATCTCCGTGAACCCGGTCGGCCAGCGGGTGGCCTTCGCCCAGCGTGTCATGGAAGAGCGTCCAGGCGAGCGAACGGGGAGACCCGGCATCCTTCGCGGCGCGCGCGACGGCGGTACTCATGGCCGCACGCAGCGTCTCCTGGTCGAAGCGCGGCGACCGGACGATCTCTCCGAGGAGCGCCATCGCATCCGCCCCGAAGCTGTCGATAGTCGTCAGGCGGATGTAGGAGAACTCCGGCGTGAAGGAGTAGTCGTCGTAGGGGATCCAGTCGGAGTCGGTCGTCTTGAGTGTGGCCCCGAGTTCGGCAAGCCTCCCTCGCAGCTCATCGCGAGTCATGGTCTCCGTGCCGAGCGCCATCATCCGGTGGAGGATGTCGGTCGTGCCCGAAGGAACGCCCGTCGCGCGCTCCCGGGCAGAACGGTTGCGGTAGAGCGCGTGTGCCGCGAATGTGCGTGAGTCGGGCGTTGCGTGAACGATGAGCGTCGCGCCGCCGGGCAGGGCCGCGCGGCGGAATACGGGCGACTCCACCATGGGTCGCGGCGAGAGGTCGATGCGTGGCGTGGTGGCCTCTGCGGCATCCGGCAGCCAGTCGGCTCCCTTGCCTGCCGTGAAGGCGCCGATCGCTTCCGTGCCGTCGCCCATTCCGGGTCCGGCGGCGGATGCGGTCACGCGCCCGTCCGCCACAATGCCCGCAAGGACGCGGGCCAGATCGCCACGGGTGGCCTGACCCACGGCGTCGAGCAGCGCGTTCGGCGCGGTGGGGCCGCCGACGGCGAGCAGGTCCGCCCGCATGAGGCCGTAGTAGTGCATCTTCTCGCCGTAGGAGATCTCCTCCACGGCAAAGGCAAGGCGCGCGGTCTCCAGATCCGCGGAGGCCACGCCGGTGCTCGCGAGTTTTGCGAGATGCGCACCCACCGCGGAAATGGCCGCACGCGCGGCATCGACCCCGACATCCGCCGGAAGGTCCGCGGAGATCCGGAGCACCGACCAGGGGTCTCCCGGGTCGAAGGAGGCACCCGCGGAGTGAGGCGCCGCACCGGTCGCGGCAGTGACGGCGCGTGTGATGCCGTCCGTTTCCCCCTCGGACAGCACCGTTGCGAGCAGCGACGCGGCGGCATGATCCTCGATCCCGCTGACTCCCGGGAGCGGAATGCGAAGGTGCAGTTCCACGCTCCCCAGGCCCGCGGCTTCCATGCGGTGAAGTTCCGCACCCGCCGGGAAGTCAGGGCGCGGCGGGAGCGGATCGGGCGTGCCGTCCCGCCCTCCGTAGAGGGCCGTGAGTTCGTCGCGCAGTTCGGACACGGGGAAGTCGCCCATCGCGAGGATGGTCATCCCCGCCGGATGGTAGCGGTCCCGGTAGAAGGCCGCGAGCGCGGCCGGATCCATGTTCGCGATCGACTCCTCCGTCCCGAGTACCGGCAGCGAGCGTGCATCCTCGCCGTAAAGGACGCGCTCGGCGAAGAGGCGCGCGTCGTAGCCGGGATCCGACCGGTCCTTTGCGAGTTCCTCCAGAATGATCCCCTTTTCCTTTTCGAACATGTCCGGAGGGAGCGTCGAGTGGAGCAGCATGTCCGCCTGAAGGCGAAGGCCTTCGCGCCAGTTCTCGGACGGGAGCATCAACTGGAAGACGGTCTTCTCGCGCTGCGTGGAGGCGTTGTTGTACGCGCCCAGCAGGTCCCCGTCGGCGTAGATGCGTTCGCGGGTGCGTGTGGTGGTTCCGTTGAAGAGCAGGTGCTCCAGATAGTGGGCGGCGCCGTTCGTCTCGGGTGTTTCCAGCGCGGAACCCGCGGGTACGATCACCGTCAGCGAGAACATCGGGACGGAATGCTGCGGGACGAGCAGGAGCGCCGGTCCTCCGGGAATCTGATCGGCGATCGCGCCTCCCCCCAGCGGGACGGCGCGAGCGTCGGCGGACACCGGAGCGATGACGGCGACAACGAAGAGAGCGACAGCAATGCGGAACCGCGCGGAGACCCCAGCGGAGTGCTTTGTGCAATCGGTGTTCATGGGCTTTCCCTCCATGGTTTCGGGAGAGACTAGCCCGGGGATGCGGGGGGCGCCATGTGGAAACGGGGCGGAAGTCCCGCGCGATGTTCGCGCCTGGGGGCCAATCCCGCCCGTCCCAGCCGATCGAGTGCTCCCGCATTCGGACGCAGCGAGGCCATGCCGGAGATTCCGCCGAGGGCTGTTCCGCTGCCGTCGCCCGGCTTTGCGGAGTCTGGTACTCTCGGCACCGGGAGGTGCGGCGAGGCAATGCGAAGCAAAGCCACACAACGACCCCTCCGAGCGTACCGTCTTCTGGCGGTGGGGTGCGCATTCCTCGCGGCCTTGCCCGCGACTGCGACGGAGGATGCGCCCGCGTTTCGCGAGGTCGCGTTGGAATCGGGGCTGGCCTTCACGCATTTCAACGGAATGTCCGGAGAGTTCTACTTCCCCGAGATGACGGGGCAGGGCGGGGGTGTGTTCGATTACGACGCGGACGGCGACCTCGATGTCTTCCCCGGGCAGGCATCCATGACACGGCAGATTCTGGCGCGCGCCCGGTGGCCGGAGGGGGACTTTGTCGGAACCCGGCTCATGGTCTCCTTCCCCGTGTGGGGAGCGCAGGCCCTCATCAACTTCCACTTCCCGGACCCGGACGAACCGACGAACGGCGACTCCGTATAGAGGCCGCCATTCGAAGGTCCGCCTTGGCGTTCTTACACTCCGGGGAAGATCCAGACCGTTGCGCTGACGGCCTTGTCCGGCTGCTCGTAGCTGGACACCCGGATGGTCACCCGTCGCTGGCCGGGCGCCGGATAGGTGTGTATTTCCGAGAAGGGCCATGTGGTCGGGCCGATGACGATCGAGTCTCCGTCCCCCCACACGATCTTCACGACCATGTCGCTGTGGACATGATTGGTGAACGATCCCGACGCAACATAGGTCAGCGATCCCGGAACGACCGGTGCGAGAAAGAGCGGCCCCAGGATTGGCGGGGGCTCCGCGGGGCTGACCGAAGGATCGATTGACACGGGGAACTGGCGGGCCGGGTCGTTCAACCACTCCAGCGGGACCTTCGTTGTGAGCGTGGCGTGCCCCGCGCCCTGCGGGTGGACCTCCACCGTCATCCACGGAATGTCGAGGTGCGATTCATCCCATGCGGAGGGCGTTGGCACATGGAACGCGACTCTCCCTCCCGGGGTCACGAAGTTGAGCCAACCGGGGGTCTCGGTGGGTTGGCCGTGAACGGCTTCGCCCTCTTCGGTCTGGATGATCAGGTCCCGGGAATAGACCATGGTCTCGGTCATTTCCAGCGAACCCGCGCCCGCAGGCAGCGGGAACGACGCATCGAGAATGAGCGCGTGATCGAGTCGGTCGGAGTACGGGTGAAACGA
Organism: Gemmatimonadota bacterium; assembly: GCA_030747075.1. NCBI lineage: Bacteria > Pseudomonadati > Gemmatimonadota > Gemmatimonadota bacterium. Next base: position 588 of record JASLLL010000015.1, on the reverse strand, counting down.
GAGTGAACTCCCGGGCCCGTAGATCCCGTCGAAGCGAATCTCGCCGTTCGATTCCACGCCGACGGTCCGGGTGGGCGACAGCGTCACCAGCGGAGTCCCGCTCTCGTCGCGAATCACAAGGCCGCTTTGCCGGAACACCAGCACGCGGTCCTCGTGATGCACGACGGCCTCCGCGCCGGCCGGCCGGTTCCGCACGCTGGCGGAGAACTCTGAGAGGGACATCTCGTCCGGACCGGTCTCGGGAATCCCGGCGGCTTCGGGGGCGTGGGGGGGGGACGCGGGAAGATGATCCGCTTCGATCGGTACCCGCAGGCAGCCCGCGCCGATTCCAAAGGCCACGGCGACGGCCGCGATGAATCCCGCAAGGGCTTTGGGCCGGTGTCCTGAAACCACGGCGTGCCTTCCTTTGTTTCCGGGGCGAGTGGAGGTCGGCAGCGACACCCCTCTTCTTCATCGGCGTTCCCGGCAGCGGGCTTGACGGGGAGGGCCGACTTCCCGGTCCGGGGGCGTTTCTTGCGCCCGGAGCCGGATCCGGGTAGATTCGGCCCTTCCGATCCGCACCCGGGAAACCGGGGAACGCGCCCACCC
>JASLLL010000014.1 GCA_030747075.1 Gemmatimonadota bacterium | reverse complement strand
CTGACCCGGGTGGACAGTAACCTGACGCTTCGGGGGCTCCTTCTGATTGATCGGCGGTTGGGGGTATCCTCGGGCCGTCCTTCTGCCGATACAACACGGGGGACTTGACGCGGGAGCCTGCGCCTTCCATCATCCTCCCCGGCAATGAAATCACCCCCTATACACATTCAGGAGGTCTACGCATGATGCTCCGTTCGCTTCGTGCCGCGCTCATGGCGGTTCTTCTGGTCGCTCTTCTCTCCGCGCCCTCGTTCGCTCAGCTGGAGTCGAACTTGAGCTCGATGGCCGAGAGCTACGCGACCGCCTACCTCCAGCCGCTCTCATCGGCTCTGGGGGCGTCCTTGAACTCCGCCATCTTCCGGTCGGGAAATGTTCCCTTTGTCGGGTTGAACTTCTCGCTGGATATCAACGGAGTCATGGTGCAGTTCTCCGACGACGATCGCACCTACTCCCCGACCCTCCCGGACGGGTTCTCCCCGGTGGACGCGCCGACGGTCATTGGTGATACGGCTTCGGTCTACTCGGAAGGTCCCGCGGGCGTAGAGATCGCATTGCCGGGCGGCTTCGATCTGGACCGGCTGCTGACGGGTGTACCACAGCTGACGGTGGGGTCCGTACTCGGAACCCGGGCCGTGGTGCGCTATGTGTCGCTGGACCTCGGGGACTCCGAGTTCGGCAACTTCCGCCTGCTCGGCCTGGGCGGCCAGCACAGCATCTCCAGGTACCTTCCCGGGCTGCCGGTGGATCTTGCGGCGGGCGCCTTCTGGCAGAGCCTCCAACTGGGCGATGACCTGCTTACGGCCACGGCACTGCATGTGGATGTGACCGCCAGCAAGAAGTTCGGGATGATCATCTCGGTCGAACCCTATGCCTCGATCGGGATCGACTCCTTCACCATGGAAGCCAGCTACACGGAGGAGACGCTCGGCCAGGCCGTGGAAATCGCCTTCGATCGGGAGACGAATCCGCATCTGACAGTCGGTGCCGGACTCAACCTCCCCATCCTGAAAATCCACGCCGAGGCGAACATCGCTGCGGTGAACGGCTTTGCCGCCGGAATCAGCTTCGGAATCTAGGGAGGGAATAGAAACATGAGGCGAATGACTCTCGGGAAAATCGGACTTGTCGGACTGCTGGCACTTCCGCTCCTGGCGCCGACCTGCGTGGAGGAGCGCGTGGTGGATCTGGTTCTCGGCGGGATGACCACGACCGCCTTCGAAGCGCGCGGTTCCGTCAATGCCATCGATGACGCGGCGACGCACGATCTTGCCGCCGAGGTGGACCTGAACGCCATCCTCTCGGAGAACGGCGTGTCGGTGGATGACATTCGGAGCATTCGGGTGTCGGGGATCAGCTACCGGATCACCAGTCCGGACCCGAATCCTGCACGCGAGGTGAACGGAGCCCTGGTGACTCTGGCGCGGGACGGCGGCCCGGTTGTGAATCTCGTGGTGGGTCTGGACGCACCGGCCGGGATCGGGACGGACTGGATTGATGTCATGGACCTGTTGGACTCCGACGGCGTGGACCTCCTGAACGGGGCGCTTGCCGATGTCCTGACCGCCGCGCAGCTCGGGGCCAGTCCGGCCGTGTCGATCACCTATTCCGTGACGGGAGCGTCGCTTCCCACGGGAGAGGAAACGAACTTCGACTGGGAACTCGGCGTCTCGCTCCACATCGTCGGCGGTGTGGCGGTGGATGTCCCCGTCTTCTAGTAGGATCGCGCCGCCCGGCAGGTTCTGCTGCGGCTTCGCCGGGGGGCGCCTGACTGCGTCGATGGAGGCGGACTCAATCCTCGACGGGGCTCAGGCCCCGCCTCCGGTTGATCCCACCTCATCGTCTTGTCAGCCGCCCCCCGGCAAACCCTCGCGACGAACCTTCCGGGCGGCGCGATCCTTCGGAGCGGGTGGGAGAGGGGGGGAGGGGGAAGAAGGGCGGGATTGTGTACCCCGGTGGCACTATCCGGAACACCCTCGCGACGAACCTTCCAGGAGCCAACGCATTGGGTCGTACCGAGATGCGCAATCCACGCAGAGGGGACAGCCATCGTGAAGCACCTGGGCGTATCCACCCGGCTCACACTTCCCACCCACAATCTTCCGAACACCGTGGAACTGCCGGGCGCATCGCGGGGGTTGACACCGCACCGGCGCCGGAGTATTTTGCCACCACGCTGACGCTGTTAGCACTCTCCGTGGGTTGGTGCCAAGCGGCTCCCCCGACGGAGAAAACCGTCCCTCAGCCCCTTCGGACCGGCGAATCCGGGCCTGGAGGAGCGGGGAAAAACCTCGAAGGAGGAAGTCAGGATGAGCATCAAGCCCCTCAGTGACCGGGTTCTGATCGAAGCCCTGGAGGCTGACGAGAAGACCGAGAGCGGCATCTACATTCCGGATACCGCCAAGGAGCGCCCGTCGAAGGGCAAGGTCGTGGCTGCCGGACCCGGCCGCCGCACGGATGACGGGGAGCGCGTGCCCCTCGAAGTGAAGGAAGGCGACGAGGTTCTCTACGGGAAGTACTCGGGGACCGAGGTCACGCTTGGCGACAAGGAATACATGATCCTCCGCGAGAGCGATCTGCTCGCGATCCTCTAGTTCGATCACAGGTTGTTGGACTCCGCGGGCCGGATGGGCGTCGCGGGTCGGTTCTGAAGAAAGGAAATGAAATGGCCAAGATGATGGAGTTTGACACCAAGGCGCGCGAGGCGCTCCGACGCGGTGTCGACAAGCTGGCAGACGCAGTGAAGGTCACGCTCGGTCCGAAGGGCCGGAATGTCGTGATCGACCGGAAGTACGGATCCCCGACGATCACCAACGACGGCGTGACGATCGCCAAGGAGATCGAACTCGAGGACGCGTACGAGAACATGGGCGCCCAGATGGTCAAGGAAGTCGCCACGAAGACGAACGATGTCGCCGGTGACGGCACAACGACAGCCACGGTTCTCGCGCAGGCAATGCTCCATCAGGGGCTGCGCAATGTGACGGCCGGTGCCAGCCCGATTTCGATCAAGCGCGGCATGGACAAGACGGTGACGGCGGTTGTGGAAGCCATCCACGCGCAGTCCAATGAGATCAAGGGCAAGGAGATGGTCTCGCAGGTCGCGACCATTTCCGCGAACAACGATCCCTCCATCGGGGACATCATCGCCGAGGCGATGGACCGCGTCGGTGAGGATGGCGTGATCACGGTCGAGGAAGCCAAGTCGATCGAGACCTCGCTGGAGACGGTCGAGGGACTGCAGTTCGATCGCGGTTACCTCTCGCCGTACTTCGTGACCAACGCGGAGCGGATGGAAGTGGCCCTTGAGGACGCGTACATCCTGATCCACGACAAGAAGATCTCCAACATGAAGGACCTCCTCCCGATCCTCGAGAAGGTCGTCCAGGTGGGTGCCCCCCTTGTGGTCATCGCTGAGGACATCGAGGGCGAGGCGCTGGCCACGCTCGTCGTGAACAAGCTCCGTGGTTCTCTCAACATCGCCGCCGTCAAGGCCCCCGGGTTCGGGGACCGGCGGAAGCAGATGCTCGAAGACATCGCTGTGCTGACCGGCGGTCGCGTCATCAGCGAAGATGTCGGTTACAAGCTGGAGAATGTGACCACGACGGATCTCGGTCGCGCCAAGCGCATCACGATCGACAAGGACAACACCACGATCGTCGAGGGCGCAGGAGAGAAGGACCAGATCAAGGCCCGGATCTCCCAGATTCGGACGCAGATCGAGGACAGCAGCTCGGACTACGACCGCGAGAAGCTCCAGGAGCGCCTCGCCAAGCTGGCCGGCGGCGTCGCTGTCATCAATGTGGGCGCCCCGACCGAGACCGAGATGAAGGAGAAGAAGGCCCGCGTGGAGGACGCTCTGGCGGCCACCCGCGCCGCGGTCGAGGAAGGGATCGTCCCGGGCGGCGGTGTGGCCCTGATTCGTTGCCTCGATACGCTCTCCACCTTCGCCTCCGGACTGGAAGGCGACGAGAAGATCGGTGCGGAGATCGTGATCCGTGCGATGGAAGAGCCGGTCCGCCAGATCGCCTACAATGCCGGGCAGGAAGGGTCGCTGATCGCCCAGCATCTGAAGGCCGAGACTTCCTCGACCACCGGGTACGACGCCGCGGCAGGCGAGTACAAGGACATGCTGGAGGCGGGGATTCTGGATCCGGCCAAGGTGACGCGCAGCGCCATCCAGAACGCCGTGTCCGTTGCCGGACTCATCCTGACGACGGAAGCCATCGTCACGGATCAGCCGGAAGACGAGAAGGCCGCCGGTGGTGGCGCCCCGGGCGGCATGGGCGGCATGGGCGGCATGGGTGGCATGGGCGGCATGATGTAACCCGCCACCTGCCAGACCGGGCGCGTCCCATCGACGCTCCCGCACCGCGCCCCATCCGTTTCGTCGGGTGGGGCGTTGGTGTTTTTCGAAGATAATCCCGGGGGGATCGAGTAACCTGCCCCTTCGGGTTTCCGCAGGGGGGCAGGATGAGCGATCTGAGCCGCATCACGCTGTCCGGAATCGGGCTTGTGGGCCACCACGGCTACCACCCGGCTGAGAAGGAAATGGGCCAGCGATTCGAGGTGGATGTAGACCTCTTCGCGGACATCGAGGCGGCGGCCCACAGTGACGACCTTGCCGATGCCGTCAACTACGAGGAGGTTTACGCCTTCGTGGAAGAAGTTGTCCGGGGAGATCGCTTTTCGCTGGTGGAGGCGCTCGCGGTCGATCTGGCCGAGACCATCCTCGACCGCTTTCCGGTGGACGGCGTGCGCATTCGTCTGCGGAAGCCGAGCATTCCCTTCTGCCCCAACCTGGGGTGCGTGGAAATCGAAGTGGAGCGGGGGAGCATCAAGCCGTGATCGAGGCAGGCGTGGCACTGGGAGCCAACCTTGGAGATCCCGCCTCCGCGTTTCTCCGGGCCTTGAATGCGTTGGCCGCCGAAGACAGCGCCGCTTCCGTCACGCTGTCGGGCCTGTTCGATACGGCACCTGTGGGCGGTCCGGAGCAACCGCCTTTCGTCAATGCCGTGGCGGTCATCCGGACCGACCTCTCTCCCGAATGCCTGCTGGACCGCCTGCACGAACTGGAGCATGAGGCCGGGCGCGTGCGGGGGGAGCACTGGGGGCCGCGCGTGCTGGATCTGGACCTGTTGTGGCATGGCGACTCCATCGCGAATGACTCCACGCTGAACCTGCCTCATCCGGGCATCCGCGACCGGAGCTTTGTGCTGGAGCCGCTTGCAGAGATTCACCCGAACTGGCGACACCCGGTCGAGGGGAAGACCGCCAGAGAAATGCGTGATGAGCTGGCAGCCTCGGGTCGCTGGACTCCATGCCGCAGAATCGGTCCGCTTCCCGGATGGACGGGAGGGGAAGCGGTATGACGGAGCGCGAGAATCGCTACATTGCGGTGGAAGGTGTGATCGGAGTGGGCAAGACGACACTGACGCACCGTCTCGCCAAGTCGCTCAGTGCCGTCGAAGTGCTGGAAGTTGTGGAGGAGAACCCTTTCCTCGCGCGGTTCTATGACGACCCGGACTCTTATTCTTTCCAGACGCAGATCTTCTTCCTGCTGTCCCGTTACCGGCAGCAACGGGAACTTTCGCAGCGGGATCTCTTCCGCGAACGCGTCGTGGCCGACTATCTCTTCGCCAAGGACCGCATCTTCGCCACGATCAATCTGGGCGAGGACGAACTGAGCCTCTACCGGACCATTGTTCCGCTCCTGGAGGCCCGATTGACGCGGCCGGATCTTGTCGTCTACCTGCAAGCCACGACGGACACGCTTCTGAATCGGATCAAGCATCGCGGACGACCGTTTGAACGGAACATCTCCAGCGAGTACCTGGAAACGCTCTCCGAAGCCTACAACCACTTCTTCTTCCATTACGAGGAGACCCCGCTTCTGATCGTCAACACGAATGAACTGGATCTCGTTGGAAGCGACAGCGACTACGAAGGACTTCTTTCGATGATTCGTCGCCACGCTTCCGGCACCCACTATGTAGGCGCAGTCTAAACCGCACACCTCGACCGGGCCGGTCCCGGTCGGGTACACTGGCCGCTCCGGAAGGAGGGGGTTCCCATCGCACGAGAGAAGTCGCCGGTGTCCGTGAGAACGCTGCACGCCATGAAGCGGCGTGGAGAGCGGATCACCGTGGTCACCGCCTACGACTACCCCTCCGCGCGCATCTGCGACGAAGCGGGCGTGGATGCGCTCCTGGTGGGGGACTCGCTCGGGATGGTCGTGCAGGGGCACGAGAACACCCTCCCGGTCACGCTGGACGACATGGTCTACCACGCGCGTATGGTAACGCGCGCCCGGCCGCGCGCTTTTGTGATCGCGGACATGCCCTTTCTTTCGTTCCAGTCCGGGCGGCATGACGCCGTGCGGAACGCGGGCCGGCTCATCAAGGAAGGGCGCGCGCAGGCGGTCAAGCTGGAGGGCGGCCGGGAGTTCCTGGATGTCATCGGCGGCCTGACGGATGCTTCCATCCCGGTCATGGGACACCTGGGGCTCACGCCGCAGTCGATCCACCGTTTCGGCGGGTATCGCGTGCAGGGGAAGGACCGTACTTCCCGCAAGCGACTGATCGAAGACGCCACCCTGCTGGAGGGCGCGGGGTGTTTCTCCATGGTTCTGGAGGGGATCCCCTACGAACTGGCCGCAGAGATCACCGCTGCGGTGGACATTCCCACAATCGGGATCGGGGCGGGACCGCACTGCGACGGGCAGGTCCTGGTGTTCCACGACATTCTCGGTCTGGAGAACGGAATCCAGCCGCGGTTTGTGAAGCGGTACGCAGAGGTCGGCCGCGTGATGGTGGAGGCGCTGCGGCGTTTCCGGGTCGAAGTCCGAGACGGCGCTTTCCCTGACCTGGAGCACAGCTACAGTGCCGGAGAGCGGAGGCCCGACCGTGGAGATCGCGAAGACGGTTGAGGAAGTCCGCCGGGCGGTTTCCGCAATCCGCGAGGGCGGCCACCCGGTGGGGTTCGTCCCGACCATGGGTGCGCTCCATGAAGGCCACCTCTCGCTGGTGAGATTTGCACGGCGCCGCGGGGCGTCGGTGGTGGTCTCGGTCTTCGTGAATCCACGGCAGTTTGGCCAGGGAGAGGACTTCGGAACCTATCCGCGGGATCGGCCCCGGGATCTTCAGCTTGCAGAGGAGGCGGGGGCGTCGGTGTTCTTCGCTCCGTCGGTTCCAGAGATCTACCCGGACGGATTTGCGACCACGGTTCGTGTGAAACCACTGGAAGCGGGGCTTTGCGGTCGCGTTCGCTCCGGCCACTTCGAAGGCGTGGCGACGGTGGTGGCGACGCTGCTGAACATCGTCCGGCCGGACTTCTCAGTGTTCGGAGAGAAGGACGCCCAGCAGGCGCTGATCGTCAAGCGGCTGGCTGCGGATCTTCGCCTGCCGGGGCGCATCCTGACGGCGCCCACCGTGCGGGAGAGTGACGGTCTGGCCATGAGTTCGCGGAACGCCTACCTCTCGCCGGAGGAGAGGCACGCGGCGGCGGCCATTCCCCGGGGGATTCGCGCGGCGGAAGAACTCTATGCGTCCGGCGAACGCTCCGCGGCGCAGCTCGTTTCGGCAGTGCGGAGCGAACTGGCGGGAGAGCCTCTTCTGTCGGAGGAGTATGTGGAGATTGTGGACAATGAGACGATCGGGCCCTGGCCTGGCGGGGACGCTCCCGCGCTCCTGGCCGTGGCCGTTGGCGTGGGCGCGGGGCGACTGATCGACAATGTGTCTCTGGGGTCGGCGGTCGCCGACGGAGACGGAACGGGAGAAGGGTCGTGACGGAAACAGACGGAGTGGCGGTGATTCTCGCGGCGGGGGAGGGCAAGCGGATGAAGTCCGACCTGCCCAAGGTGCTGCACGAAGCGGCGGGAGAACCTCTGCTGGCGCATGTCGGTCGTGCGGCACGCGAGTCGGGTGCGGCGCGGATCATCGTCGTGATCGGGAACGGCGCGGATCTCGTGCGGGACGCCTTCCGCGAAGAAGGCTGGGAGTTTGTCGTCCAGACGGAGCGTCTGGGCACTGCCGATGCCGTACGCCGTGCCGCGCCTCTTCTCGGCGAGGCGGATGGGGATGTGCTGGTGCTGGCCGGAGACACGCCGCTTCTTCGAGGAAGCACGCTGGCCACGCTCCTTGCCCGGCATCAGGAGAGTGGTGCCGCCGTGACCGTGCTCACCGCCCGGTTTGCCGATCCCTTCGGGTACGGTCGGATCGTGCGCAATGACGACGGTGACTTCATCGGCATCGTGGAGGAAAAAGACGCCACCGTAGATCAGCGCGCGATCGATGAAGTCAACTCCGGCGTCTACTGCTTCTGTCGGGAGGACCTTCTCTCCGCTCTTGCACGCATCGGGGCGAACAACGCACAGGGCGAATACTACCTGACCGATGCCGTCGGCATTCTCCGGCGCGCCGGGAAGAAAGCGGTGGCCGTCGCGGCAGCGCAGCCGGAAGAGATCCTCGGCGTGAACAATCCGGATCAACTCCGGGAAGCGTGCGAGATTCTGGAGCGGGAGGGATCATGAGTGGCCGGGACGCGGAAGGAACACTCCTCACGCGGCTCTGGGCCACCTGGCGAATGAAGTACATCCGCTCCATCGGCGAACCCACAGACGGCTGCATCTTCTGCACACTCCTTGAGGAAGAAGACGGCCCCGGAAATCTCGTGCTGCATCGGGGGGATACCTGCTTCGTGGTCCTGAATCTCTACCCGTACAATAACGGGCACATGATGGTCGTCCCGAAACGCCATGTGTCCGAGTTCGGCGAGTTCAGTTCGAAGGAGGCTTCGGAAGTCATGGAACTGGCCGCGCTCATGCAGCGCGTTCTGGATTCCACCCACCAGCCCCACGGGTTCAATCTGGGGATGAATCTGGGCCGCGTCGCGGGGGCGGGAATCCCGGATCACCTGCACCTCCATCTGGTGCCGCGGTGGACCGGCGACACCAACTTCATGCCCGTGACGGCAGAAACCAAGGTGCTGCCGGAGGCGCTGGAGGCCACCTGGTCTCGCATCCGCGAGGGCGTCATTGCGGAGCTGGAGAAGAAGGAGGGGGCGGAGTGAAAGCCGCCGGGCTCATCGGAGGGGTTGTCGCAGCCGCAGTCGGTTTCGTGTTTCTTCTGTCGTCCGGGAAGGGTGAGCGAGCGGAGTCGCTTCGCACTGACGGTTCGCCCATTCGCGTGGAAGTGCTCAACGGCAGCGGGGAGTCCGGCGCGGGGCTGATTCTTGCGGAAGAACTGAGGGATGTGGGCTTTGATGTCGTCGCCATCGGGAACGCGCGACGCTTCGATTACGAGCGGACACTTGTGCTGGATCGTGTCGGGCAGCCGGAGTACGCGCGGCGCGTCGCATCCGCACTGGGAGTGGAGCCCTCCGTCCAGCAGAGGAACACGGACATCCTGCTGGATGTGACGGTCATCCTCGGGAAGGATCGGGCGACGGCCCGGAAGGAGGGAGCATGACGGTTCGCCATCGAAGTCCCGGCATTCTCGTGTTCGGGATTATACTGGGACTCCTCATCGGGGCGATTGTCGGAGAGGCCATTGGCCTCATTCTCCCGGACGGCGTGGTGAAGGAGTTCTTCCTTCTGTCTGTCGGTACTTCCGTGGGCCCGGCCACAGTGAATCTTGTCGCGTTGTCCTTCACGGTCGGCTTCACCGTGAAGATCAATCTGATGGCGGTGCTGGGGGTGGTCTTCGCCACCTACCTGCTTCGCTGGTACTAAGAGGAGGAGACGGACATGCCGGGCGGTATCGGCGGAATGGAACTCATCCTCATCTTCCTGATTGTGCTTCTGGTGTTCGGCCCGAAGAAGATCCCCGAGGTGGCGCGCGGGATCGGGAAGGGCATCCGCGAGGTTCGCAAGCTCTCCACCGAGATGCAGCGCGAAATGAACCTGGCCGAAGCGGTGCGGGAGGCGGAGTCCGGGGAAACTCCGAAGGCGGGGAAGGAGTCTTTGCCCACAGGGATCCGGGATGAGACCTCCGCGAAGGACACGGACTCGCCGGAAGTCCCCAAGGGAATGGACGACCCGGTCTAGCACCTCATGCGGCGCCCGTCCGGGCTGTCGCCGCCGGTGAGCCGGGGCGACCACCCGGAAAGGCGGGTCCGCGAGGGCGTCTCCGGTCAGTTCTCTCGCAGGTAGGACAGCACGGCGTCGTCCGGCGTCCACAGGGTCTCGGACCGCGTACGGAAGTCCTCGATCTCCGCGTTCACCAGAAGCTGCTCCAGCCAGCCCGCCAGGAGGCGCTGCCGCTTGTCACCGATGAGCCGGTTGCGGATCTCCGCCTGCTTCTCGACGAAAAGGGCTTCCTCGCCCGGGATTCGCTCTTCCACCATCAGGACATGGAAGCCCCGGTCGGTCTCCAGGACTTCGGATACGGATCCGGGATCCATGGAGAATGCCGCCGCGCTGAAGTCGTTTCGGACGCCGACTCCCGGGACGAACGAATCCCGCGTGAACTCCTTGGGCGTCTTGATCTCCGTTCCCAGCTCTCGCGCGATTCCCTCGAGCGATCCGTCCGATGCGGCGACGGCGGCCTCCAGCGCCTCCTGCGCCCGGGTGGCACGGAGTTCGCGGACGACATAAGCGCGGACCGTGTCCAGTACCTCGTCCATTGGCTGGGCATGGGCGGGAATCCGCTCCACGAGCCGGTACAGGAAGAAGCCTTGATCATTCTCCTCAGGATCCGGAGAGGTCGCGCCCGGATCTTCGCGGAATGCCAGGTTGCGGACGCCTCGCAGGTACCCGATGCCCGGCACGCGCTCGCTCCGGGTGAAGGGGTCCGTTCGGACCAGCTCGATGCCGAACTCGTCCGCGGTCTTCGCGAAGTCACCGCCCTCGGCGAGCGCGGCGGCAAAGTCGTCGCTCCGGGCCGCCGCCTTCATGATGGTCTTCCGGGAAGGCTCGACGCGCATCAGGATGTGTCGCGCCCGGACGAGGTCTCGATCCTCTTCGGTCTTCTTCTCTTCCACCTTCACAATGTGCAGGCCGAAGTCCGTCCGGACGACTTCGGAGATCTCTCCGGGATCAAGCCCCATGGCCGCGCTCTCCAGAGCGGGGGGCATCTCCCCGACGCCGAAGAACCCCAGATCTCCGCCGCGCTCCGCAGACGCGGGTTCTTCCGACCACTCCGTGGCGAGATCCGCGAAGTCCGTTCCTTCGAGGGCCATCTCCCGCAGGTCCAGGAGATCCTGACGAACCTCTTCGGAATCCGCCGGAGAGGGTGTCTTCGGAAACTGGATCACTTCCAGTACGGCCTGCTCCCCGATCTGGAAGTCCTCGCGATGGGATTCGTAGTAGGCGGTGAGCGCGGTCTCAGGCGGCGTCTCGTCCGCCTCCTCCAGTTCCACCGCGCTGATGAGCGAAGTGACATGCTTCACGCGCGCGGTTTCATGCTGGCGGTCGAACTGGGAGCGGACCTCCGCGGAGGTGACGCGCGCATTCATCCCGACATAGGCCACGAGCTTGTCCATGGGCATCGTGGATCGGATGTACTGCTCCACGCCCGACCAGTCGATGGACGGGTCCGCCATGGCCCGCTGATAGGCGACGGCGTCGAACTGCCCCTCTTCGTTGACGAACTGGGAACGCAGGATGGCGGGCGGGTTGCTCCGGAGCACTTCCAGCACTTCCGCATCCGAGGCCCCGATCCCGTACTTCTTGACGCTCTGAACGAGCAGCGTTTCCTGGATGAGCGTGAGCCATGTCTGGGATTCGATGCGCTCCAGGTCCGCGTCGTCGGGCGAGCGCCCGGTGCCCTGCTCGAACTCGCGGACGGTGTTCTGCCGAGTGGCGCGGTAGGAATCGAACGGGATGTCCTGTCCGTTCACCTTCCCAATGGCACCGCCGCCCCCCGGGCCTCCGCCTCGCGTGGACTGCATGCCCCAGTCGAAGAAGATCAGCCCGAGAAAGGCGACCAGGGCGAGGAAGAGGACCACGCGGGTCTTCTCCCTGAGAGTGTTCATCAGCATGGCGGATCTCCCGTGAGTCTCAGCGCAGAAAGGTTCCGGTTCGCGGAAAGCCCGGCGAAGATATCACGCCTTCGGAAGGGCGGGCAAGCGTGAGGGCGACGCGTCTTGACACCCCCTGCGCAGCGGTGATAATCGATTCACGCATGAGAAATCCCGCCCACCGGCCCTGCCGACCACTCCTTTCAGCCGTTCTGAGCGTCGTTCTTCCGCTGGCTTTCGCCGGATGGGCCGGTCGCTGTGCCGCCGGAAGCCCTCCTGCCGTCTGGCCAACGGATGCTGGCTGGTGCGTCACTTCCTCCTTCGCGGAGTTCCGCCCCGGGCATTTCCACTCGGGGATCGACATTTCCACTTGGGGGCGCGTCGGTTACGAGTGCCGGGCGGTGGCCGATGGCGAGATCTCACGCGTTCGCGTGTCCTGCTACGGCTACGGGAAAGCGGTCTACCTTCGGCTTCACGATGGACGAACTGCCGTCTACGCCCACCTGTCCCGCTTTGCCGGAGCGGCGGCGGACTCCGTTCGCGCTCTTCAGGACGCCGCGGGGGACGCGTACCTGGACTACGAGTTCGCACCGGGGAGCCTCCCCGTTTCCCGGGGGGAGGTGGTGGCCTACACGGGCCAGTCCGGCGTGGGTGTGCCGCATCTGCACTTCGAAGTCCGCGACATCGACGAGCGGCCCATGGACCCGCTGGCACACGGGTTTGGCGTTAGGGATGACTCCCCTCCCGGGATCGTCCGCGTGGGGCTGGTGCCGCTCGAACCGGGATCCGCCGTCGAGGGGAAAGCGGGGACCGTGCTGTTCCCCGCGAAGCGCTTCGCCTCCGGGACACGCGGTGAGCCCGTGCCCGTGCGCGGGATGATCGGAATCGAGGTCGAAGTCGAGGAAACGACCTCCGGCTGCCGTCGGGGGCTGGGGCCGTCGCGCCTGGCGCTTCTGGAAGACGGCGAGGAACGGTGGAGCATCGACTACGACCGCTTCGACTTTGCGGATGCGGGGAAGATGGACCTTCGGGTGGATCCCCGCTATTCGTACGAAGGGCGGGGGCGCTTCCACCGGCTCTGGACTTCGGAAGCCGAGGCTGCCTCCGGTGCGTTTGCTCCCTCGGGAGACGGGGCGCTTTCGGGCGAAGCCCCGGGGGAGCGGGTCCGCACGCTGGAGATTCGCGCACACGACGCTGCCGGAAACGAGGGCGGTCTGACCGTGGTCTTGTCGTTCGCGCCGCCGCCGGGCGTGGCGCTCCTTGCGCTGGCCCCGGGAGGGACTTCGGCGGATTCGATGGAAGTCCTGGGCGTCGTGGACAGACCGGGGCGCGCCGTCCGGCGGGTTCGCATGGAATGGTCCACGGACGAAGGCCGAAACTGGAGCGCACCCGTGGATCTCCCGGTGGGCGAGACGGGCGCGTTCGGTGCGTGCTTCGCTCTGGCGGGCGTACCGGCTCTCGTCCGCGTCTGGGCGATGGATGCGCTGGGCGTGGAGAGTGCCCCGGTAGTCCGGGCGACTCCCGGGCACCCGCCGGCGGAGGTCGTGTTCTCCACACCGACGGTCGTCACAGCGGGTGCATGGCTGGAGCTACTCTTCCCCCGGGAAGGCGCGCCCGGGGACTTTCCCGGCGCGGAGCCGTGGGGGCGAGGCGGGCTTCGGCTGGTCCTTCCCGCGGACGCGCCCCGGAGTTCCACGCTGCCCGCCGCGGGTCTCGGCGCGGACCCCTGGGGGCGTCCGGCCCGCCTTCCCGCACTCCCGGTTCCGGGCACGGCTCGGGTGGACGGGCGGACCCTTCTGATCTCTCCCTCGGGCCTCGGCACATGGACGCTCCCGGACGGGGCCTTTCGCCGTCCCGTCTTCGCGCGGCTCCACGAGATCCCGCCGCCGGAGGACGGCGCCCTTCGCCCGGCAAGCTCTCTCTTTCGGCTGGATACGGGGTGCATCTCTCCGGCGGTGCCGTGCTCCGTCGCCATCGCGCCCGGCCCCGGGAGTTTTGACCCGCTTCGGCTCGGACTTTTCGTGCAGGAACGGGATGGTTTCGGTACCATCGGCGGGGCGTGGGAACCCGCCCTGGAAGCTTGGGTCGCCGAGGTTCGAACCCCGCTGCCCGTGGGGCTGTTCGAGGATTCGATCCCCCCGATCATCGAACCGGGTCGGCTGGAGCATCGAGCTGACGACTTCGTGTTTCGATTCACTCTGCGGGACGACGGCGCGGGCGTGGACTGCGATGGCGTCGAGGTTCTCGTGGAAGGTCTGCCGACCATTGTCGAACTCGACACGGAGACGGGAGAGGTCGCTGCGCGCTTCCCGGCTTCCGTGCCTCGCGGAGAGTCCGTCCGTGTGAAGATCGTCGTGGCGGACCGGTGCGGAAACCGGGTGGCATCGGAGCTTGAGCTTGTTCTGGAGGAATCTTGAAGCACTGCGACTTCGTACATCTGCACAACCATACCGAGTTCAGCCTTCTCGACGGTGCAAACCGAATCCGGGATCTCGTGGCCCGCGCCAGAGAGTGCGGAATGCCCGCGCTGGCGATCACCGATCACGGCGCCATGCATGGATGCGTGGAGTTCTACAAGGAGGCGCGCAAGCAGGGCGTCAAGCCCATCCTCGGGTGCGAAGTGTACATCACCACGGGAAGCCGCACCGATCGGATCCCCACCAGGGGCGGCGGTCCACGCACGCATCACCTGGTGCTGCTGGCCCGGGACGCGGCGGGGTATCGCAACCTCATGAAGCTGACTTCGGCCGCATACCTCGAGGGGTTCTACTACCGCCCGCGGATCGACCATGAACTTCTTTCGCGTCACTCCGAAGGACTGATTGCGCTGACGGCCTGCCTTCAGGGAGAGGTTCCGTCGCTTCTTCTGGAGGAGAAGGAAGACGAGGCGCTTCGGATCCTCGGGACCTATCAGGACATGCTCGGCGCGGAGAATGTCTATGTGGAGGTTCAGGATCACGACATCGACGAAGAGCGCCGCGTCATCCCCATGCTTCGGCGGATCGCCGACCGCTCGGGTGCGAAGATGGTGGCCACCAACGACTGCCACTACGGGGCGCAGTCGGATGCGGAGTCTCACGACATCCTGATCTGCATCGGGACCGGCAAGGAGTTTGACGACCCGAAGCGCCTCCGAATGAGCACGGACCAGCTCTACTTCAAGACCGCCGACGAGATGAAGGAGCTTTTCCGTGACATTCCGGAAGCGGTCACGAACACGCTGGAGGTCGCGGAGCGGTGCAATCTGGAACTGGAACTGGGCGTCAACCGAATGCCCCGCTTTCCGATTCCCGAGGGGGCGAAGGGCGAAGCGGAGTACCTCGCCGGGCTGGCGCACGAGGGGATGGCGGCCCGGTATCCATCGGCGGACGAGACGGTTCGTAAACGCCTTGAGTACGAACTGGGCGTCATCACGCAGATGGGCTACCCGGGATACTTCCTGATCGTGCGGGACTTCATCCATGCGGCGAAGGACCGGGGCATTCCCGTCGGCCCGGGCCGGGGTTCCGCGGCGGGGTCTCTGGTTGCGTACTGCCTTGAGATTACGGATGTGGACCCGATCGCCCACGGGCTTCTCTTTGAGCGGTTCCTCAATCCCGAGCGCGTGTCGATGCCGGATATCGACATCGACTTCTGCTACGAGCGGCGCGCGGAGATCATCGACTATGTCGTGAACAAGTACGGGAAGGAGAGCGTCTCGCAGATCATCACCTTCGGGTGCATGGCTGCGCGGGCGGTGATTCGGGATGTGGGCCGCGTTCTCAAGGTGCCGTTCGGGGATGTGGACCGCATCGCGAAGATGGTGCCCGATGATCCCGACATGACGCTCGCGAAGGCCTTCTCCATGAATCCGGACTTCGAGCGGCTGGAGCGGGACGACGCCACCTTCCGCCGACTGGTAGGGCACGCGCGGGTGCTGGAGGGGCTGTCCCGACACGCCTCGACTCATGCGGCAGGCGTGGTGGTGGCGCCGGGAGACCTCACCGATTTCGTTCCGCTCTTCAAGTCCGGGCGGGATGAGATCACCACGCAGTACGACATGAAGTGCGTGGAGGATGTCGGACTGCTCAAGATGGACTTTCTGGCGTTGCGCACGCTGACGGTTGTGCAGCGCGCGCTGGACATGGTCAACGCACGACTCGGGCAGACGATCACCCCGGCCGAAATCCCGCATGACGATCCGGCAACCTACGAACTCCTGGCGTCCGGCGAGACGGTGGGCGTCTTTCAGTTGGAGAGCGGTGGAATGCGCTCGATGCTCCGGAGCCTCCGCCCCACCGGATTCAACGATATCGTCGCGGTCAATGCGCTCCATCGACCCGGGCCGCTGGGTGCGGGGATGGACAAGGAGTTCATCGACCGGAAGCACGGCCGCCGCGAAGTTCAGGTGCTGCATCCCGAGATGGAACCCATCCTCCGCGACACGCACGGCGTCATTCTCTATCAGGAGCAGGTCATGGCCATCGCTGCGCGGATGGCGGGCTTCTCTCTCGGAGAAGCGGACCTTCTGCGTCGGGCGATGGGGAAGAAGAAGATCGAGGAGATGGACCGCCAGCGGGAGAAGTTCGTGGCGGGGTGTGTGGGGCGGGGGATCGCCGAAGGGGTTGCCGGGAAGGTCTTCGATCTGATGGCGCACTTTGCGGGATACGGCTTCAACAAGTCCCACTCGGTGGCGTACGCCGTCCTTTCGGTTCAGACGGCATGGCTCAAGGCCAACCATCCGGCGGAGTTCCTGGCGGCCACGCTGACTTCGGAAATGACGAAGTCGAAACGGATGCCCGTCCTGATGGAAGAGGCCCGGCGAATGGGGCTTTGTCTTGTGCCGCCCGATGTCAATCGTTCAGAGACGGGCTTTATCGTGCGGGACGGCGCGATCATCTTCGGAATGGCGGCCGTCAAGAATGTGGGTGTCGGTGCGGTCGAGCGGGTTCTGGAGATTCGCTCGCAAGACGGAGAGTTCGGGTCGCTGATCGACTTCGTCACGAGGCTGGACTCGAAGGTTCTCAACCGGCGTGTCGTGGAAAGCCTCGTCCAGGCCGGGGCGCTGGATTCCTTCGGCACTCACCGCGCCGAAGTGTTTGAGGCCGTGTTCGATGCCATGGGACACGCTGCGCGGCTTCAGCGGGAGAGAGACCTCGGGCAGACCTCTCTGTTCGGCGAAGGAATCGGAGACTCCACCGTCGTTCCATTCCGGGATGGGCTTCCCGAGGTGGAAGAGTGGACGAAATCCGACCTTCTCCACCGGGAGAAAGCGGTGCTGGGTTTCTACTTCTCCGGGCACCCGTTGTCCCGGTGGCGGCGGGAGATTCGCTCCTTCGCGACGGCCCGGACGGATGATCTGGAGAACCGAACCGACGGGACGGACATGATCCTCGGGGCGCTGGTGGTCGCCGTCCGAACCAAGCTGGATCGGCGTGGGAACCGAATGGCGTTTGTGGAACTGGAGGACTTCACGGGAACCGTGGAGGCGCTGGTCTTCTCGGAGCCGTATCGAGATTGCGCCGAAACGCTGGCCGTGGATTCGATGGTCCTGATCGGGGGGACGCTTTCCGTGAAGGACGAAGGGGAGCCCAAGATTCTGCTGAACCGCGCCATGCCGCTCGATTCCGTGGCGGAGGGGCTCACCGAGAGGATCGTGCTCGATGTGATCGACTCAGAAGTGGGCGATGTGTTCGTGGAGAAGGTGAAGGAAATCGGTCGCCGTCGCCTCGGGGGGCTCCCCACCGTGCTGCGCGTGGGGCTCTCCGACGGGAATATGGTCCCGGTGGAGGTCACCGCTGTGCGGCTCCGGGCGGATGAGGAAACTCTGGAGGAACTGGAGGGACTGGTGGGGGAGAACGCCGTCCGCCTCGCGGGGCGATGGCCCGCCGGGGTTCGCGAAGGCCGCAGAGGGCGTCCGGGGCAGAGGTAAGGGCAATGGGCGCTCCGCGGAGAGGGTTCGTTGACATTCCGAAAACGGGTCTGATACCGTCCCCGGCGCCGGGAGTGGCCCGCCCGCGTCCCGCTCCGGATGCGTGCCGGGCGCGGCGGAGGGGCATTTCCCACCGGAGGAACCGATGACCGGATTCGCGAGCAGATCAGGGATCACTTTCAGCCCCCGCAGTCGGGTTGGGGCGGCGGCTTGTCTTCTTCTCCTCCTGCCGTGGGCAGGTGCACTTGCCGACGAGACCGCTTCCACCGGTTTCCTGGTGCCATCCCGTGTCCTGGTGGATTCCCCGACGGCGGGGCTTCTGCCTCCCGGCACATTTGAATCGCGGGCCCGGGTCTTCCCGGGAGGCGGCGTGGAGTTTCGCGTGGACATCGGCCTGCAGGACTGGATCACGGTGGGGGCCGGTTTCGGCGGGCTGAAGGTGATCGGGGATGGCGAGCCGGACTGGAACCCTCACCCGGGGATTCTGATGAAAGTCCGCGTTGCGGAAGAGACCTACACCATGCCGGCTTTCGTCATGGGAGTGGATACACAGGGCGCCGGGTACTACGACACCGGACTGGCCCGATACCAGTTCAAGTCCCGGGGCGTTTATGCGGTGCTCTCGAAGAACTACGCGGTGGGCGGAGACCTCTCCATCCACAGCGGAGTGAGCCGATCGCTGGAAGATCTGGACGACTCCGACCCCACGCTCTTCGTGGGCGCGGAGAAGAGCCTCGGGGATGCCTGGAGTATGGTGCTGGAGTACGATCTTGCCACGAACGACGACCTTTCCGATGGGGTCTACGGTCGCGGGCGGGGCTACTTCAATGCCGCATTCCGATGGAGTCTTGCCCCCGATGTGGAGGTGCGCTTCGTGATCCGGGATATGCTGCGCAACTCCGAGAAGCTGGATCCGGGTCTCGCGGAAGTTCTGGTCGACGAGGGCTGGGGCCGGGAGTTCACGCTATCGTACGCGGAGTCCTTCTGAGGCCGCGCTTCGTCCGGGCGGATCGATCGCCCGCTTCCATCGTGTGGAGATGTGCATGAGCGAGGGATCGGGAGGCTGGTTGGACTTCGAGCAACCTCTTGTGGAACTGGAGACCAAGATCCGCGAACTGGAGGATCTTGCTTCCAGCGAGGAGTTCGAGGTTCGCGATGAGCTGCAGAAGCTCGAAGGGAAGGCGGAACAGCTTCGTCACCGCATTTTCTCCAGGCTGACGCGGTGGCAGACGGTTCAGCTTGCCCGGCACTCAAAACGCCCGCAGGCACTCGATTATATCGACCGGATGACCACGGGTTTCTGCGAACTCCACGGGGATCGCCGTTTCGGGGACGACGGGGCCATTGTGGGGGGTATCGCGGGATTCCGGGGGCGAAAGGTCATGGTGCTGGGGCACCAGAAGGGGCGGGATCTCAAGGAACGGCTGGCACGGAACTTCGGCATGCCCCACCCGGAAGGCTACCGGAAGGCCATGCGCCTCATGGAACTGGCGGGGAGGTTCGGTCGCCCGATCCTGAGCCTGATCGATACGCAGGGCGCGTTCCCCGGCGTGGAGGCGGAAGAGCGAGGCCAGTCCGAGGCCATCGCGCGGAATCTGTTTGTCATGGCGCGTCTACCCGTTCCGATTGTCGGGGTGGTGATCGGCGAAGGCGGAAGCGGCGGGGCGCTGGCCATGGCGGTCTGTGACCGGATCTACATTCTTCAGCACGCGGTTTACTCGGTGATCTCTCCGGAAGGGTGTGCCGCCATCCTGTGGGGAGACCGGGCGAAGGCCAAGGACGCGGCCGAGGCCCTGCGCGTGACCGCGCCCGATGTGGAGGAGCTTGGGATTGTGGACGGGGTCATCCCGGAACCGGAGGGCGGCGCCCACCGGGATCCCGCGGAAGCGGCACGGCTGGTGGGAGATGTACTGGAGACGGCATTCACCGATCTGGCCGCCGTTCCGGTGGAGGAGCTTCTGGCGAATCGCATGGAGAAGTACTCGCGGATGGGCCGATACTTGGAGGACGGCGTTCTCCGGGGCGGGGGGGCGTCTTGACAGTTTTCAGGGATCGTTGCAAGTTCAACCCCCTGCGTACGATCCGTGTGCGCGGGCTCGGCGCGGACACGGTTTCTTTCCCGTCCGCAGGGGCCGTTCGGTTACCACTTTCAGAACCTGGAACACGAATGCGGAAACTCCATCTTGCGGGATCCAAACCAGCGGCGGCGGTTCTTGTGGGGGCCGTCCTGAGTGCACTCTCTCCGGTGGGGCTTCTCTTGCAGCCGTCGGCCCTCGCCGCGGAAGCGTCAGGGATTCGTGTGATCTCCTCCGACGAGCGATCACTGGTCGTCGAATGGACGCTGCCCGAGCGGGCGCTGGAAGATGTCCCCGGTCGCGGAGCTACCAAGCGGCCCACTTTCAGCCGGGCGGTGCATCTGGCCAGGCCGGGAGAGGCGGACCTGCCATCGGCCGTAGGGCTTCTGGGCATTCCCCCCGGGGAGATCCCGAAAGTCACGGTGTCTGCGGTTTCCGTGACCCGCAGCCCCTTTCCCTATGCCTTGAGCACCCGGATGGACGAATCGGACGACGCGCCCGGGAGTGCCGCGATCCGCTCGCACCCATGGGCGGAGATTGCGGGAACCTCGAGCGTGAGGGGGCAACGAGTGGCCCGGCTGGTCTTCCATCCCGTTCGGCATGACGCGGGGTCGAGGGAGCTCGTATGGGCGGAGCGCTTCATCGTCCGGTTGGACTTTTCCAGGCCGGAGACGAGTCGGGCGGGCATTCCGCGTCGGGATGCAGCGGACTTCGAAGCGGCCTTCGATTCGGCTCTCCTGAATGCTCGAACGGCTCGTCGCTGGCGGACTCCGCGCCGGGCGGGGGGAGTCCGGGGTCTCGGGGACTCCTTCGGTTCGGCGCCGGTCTGGTTGAAGGTGCCCATCCAGGCGGGGGGGATGTACCAGCTGGACTACTTTACCTTCAACGATGTCGGCGTGGATCCGGGATCGGTGGACCCGACGACCATTCGTGTGTTTTCCGGGTCCGGGATCGAACTGCCGGAGGATTATTCGGTCGCGCGTCCTGAGTTCATGTCCGAGTGTGCCCTTCTGGATCTCGGCGACGGGGACAGCGTTTTTGATCTGAGTGACCGTTTTGTCTTCCATGCGCTCGGCCCTTCGGCCTGGGGGGCGGAGTATTCTTCGTCCCTGGCCCGCACCGACCACATCGACAACCCGTACAACCGGGAGACCACCTACTGGATCACCTGGGGCGGGTCGTTCGTGGATCCTCCGGCGCGGATGACCACGCGCAGCGCGGCGGCGAGCGCCACTTCCTATGCGACCACGGCACCGCATCGGATTCACTTCGAAGAAGACAATCTGGAGAGTTTCAAGCATCGGGATGAAGACGGCTGGATGTGGGAGTCCCTTTTCGGCAGGGGAGACAACCGGTCGTACTCCATGTTTCTGGATCGCGCAACATCTCCGGAAGCAATGGTCAGGGCGCGACTCTACAGCTTCCAGGGGAGTCTTACGGCACCCCAGCGGGATGTTGAGCTCTATCTTCAGGGAGGGTTGGCCGCGGATACGGTCTGGACGCACTCCGCGTACCTCGCGACGATGGATCTGTCGGGGAGCGTATCCACGCTGCAAGACGGAACGAACTCGCTGGTCATCAACGCAAGTTCCGAGGGAGCGACCTTCTCCGACCATCTTTACCTCGCCTGGTTTGAGGTGGAGTACGAGAGGGCGCTGGAGGCGGAGGGGGGACACTCGTTGTCCTGGTACTCCGATCCTGCGGACAGCGTCTCGGACTACCTCCTCTCCGGCTTTGATGCGGCTCCGGACGACATCCTTCTGTTCGATGTGACGGACGCCCACGAAACGGTACGCCTCACCGACTACACCGTCTCCGAGGCGCTGTCGCCGCATGGTGTGCGCATGTCGGATTCGCCGGGCAGCGGTGTTCGCTGGTACACCTGCGTGTCACCTGCCGGGTTTCTCTCGCTTCCCCCGGCGGAGACGGTCGAGATCGTCGGCCTCCGGAGTCCCGCGCGGGCCGCGGAGTATCTGGTCATTACCCACTCGAAGTTCCGGGAAGGCGCTGAGCGTCTTGCCTCGCTTCGTGCGGGTTTTGCCCCTCATCCGTACACGACGGCGGTGGTGGACATCGAGTCCGTGTTCAATGAGTTCGGGTGGGGCATGCAGGATCCTTCCGCCATCCGGGACTTTCTGGCCTATGCGCTGGAAAGCTGGTCGGTGAGCCCGCTGTATGTGGTGCTGGTTGGAGACGCGGTCTTTGATGTGAAACAGAACCTCTCCGGCAGTCCGGAGAATTACATTCTCCCGTACAACAATCGTTATCGCCAGATCAACACTCAGTACGAGGGCGGTGACAACGGGTCCTTCTACGCGACGGATGACTTCTTCGGCTATCTGGAGACCGCGGACTACGACAGCGCGGGGGCTCAACCGGCTCTCGATGTCGTGATCGGGCGCTTCCCGGTTTCCACCACGGCGGAGTTGGATGTCATGCTGGACAAGCTGGAATCGCAACTGAACTACGAAACTCCGGGACACTGGCAGAATCGGGTCGTCATGGTTGCGGATGACGAGCGCACGGACACGGACTCCGCGCGCGAGTCATTTCATACGACGCAGGTGGAGGCCCTCGCGAACGGGTACCTGCCCACCGCTCTGGAGCGCGTGAAGATCTACCTCACCGAGTACCCCAGAAACGACTTCGGGAAGAAGCCCGAGGCCCAGCAAGCGTTCATCGAGGAGTTCACCCGGGGAGCGCTCATGGTGACCTACACGGGGCACGGGGATCAGAACACGATGGCTCACGAGGAGGTCTTTGTGTCTCAGAAGATCCCGGAGCTCTTGAACGAGACCCGGACTCCTCTCTTCTCCACATTCTCGTGCACGGTGAGCCGGTTCGATCTACTGGGCGGAGACAGCATGTGCGAGCTTCTCCTGTTCCATCCCGACGGAGGCGCGGCGGTGACCTTTGCATCCGGTGGGCTCGTGCAGGCCGGAACGAATGCCGCGCTGAACAAGTTCTGGCTTCAGGCGATGTTCGGAACGCCGTATCTGGTGGAAACCAACTCCCGGGCGGTGAAGTCCGTGGGGCTGTCGGCAATGGAAGCCAAGATGATGATGCCGTCGAGTGTTCCGGTGAGGATCAACAACGAGAAGTATGTGGTCCTTGGAGATCCCGCGATGGAAGTACGCTTCGGCGAGTACTTCGTCCGGTTCGACTCCACGACCGTGGACTCCAGCTACACGGAGGGCACGCTTCGGGTCATTCGGGGGCGCGTGGTGGATGAAAACGGGCAGACCGTGGACGGAACGCACGGTTCGCCCGCGTTCAACGGGACGGCATTCGTCATGACGACGGAAACCGCGGACACGACCGGCTACGACTACACGGACTATTACGGCGTGGAGAAGCACATTCCCTATCGGATTGAAGGCCCGACCTCCTTCCGGGGAGATACGCCGATCACGGCGGGCGAGTTCGAAGTGAAGTTCTTCCTGTCGCAGGGCGTGCTTTCCGGGAACAGTGGCCGCGTCAGCGTGTTTGCTCTGGAAGACGATCTTCTGCGTGACGGTTCCGGGGGGTACGACTCCCTGGTCGTCGCGCCCACGATTTCGCCGGAGCAGGTGGAAGATTCCGAAGGACCGGGTCTTCGCATCTCATTTGAGGGGTATGACAGTTTCGTGAGCGGAGACTATCTCTTCACCGACAAGCCCGTTCTCCTGGTGGATCTCGCGGATTCCAGCGGGATCAATCTGCGGCCTCATCCTCAGTTCGCCCGGCTGGAAGTGGATGTGGACGACCATGAGCGCGTGGATCTCTTTGAGGACTTCATCTATCAGGACGGAACTTCCACGACCGGTCGTGTCCGGCGCGTCTTGCCTCTGGGTTCCGGAGACCATACGATCGTGGTGAAGGCGTTCGACAATGTCGGCAACCGAACCATTGAATCGGCAAGTTTCCGTGTGGTTCTTCCAACCACGGATTTCGAAATCGACGAAGCCTTCACCGCGGTATACCCGAACCCGTTCTCGGATGAGGTGGCGTTCGTGTTTCGCGTGACGCAGGCTGCGGAGGTCACGCTCAAGGTGTTCACGGTAACCGGCCGAAAAGTCAGGGAGAGGGGGCCTGTCTCCGTGTCTGCTGGAGAGGGTCGCATCATCTGGAATGGGCATGACTCGAACGGAACGCCCATGGCCAATGGAACCTACATTTATCTCCTCGAAGCGGAGTTTGATGTCCCGGGCGGGAGTCGAACGACGGACGAGTTCATCGGGCGTGTCGTGCAGATGCGCTAGTTGCCTCCTGCAGGCAGGCGGCAATCGGAAAGGGAAGACCTGGTCATGCGGAAGATTCTCAGTGTTCTGGCGGTGGTTCTTCTGGTCCCGGTGGCGGCGGGGGCCGTTTCCGAATCGGTGACTCCATGGCTTCTGTTCAGCATGGGAGCCCGGGCCTCGGGAATGGGCGGCGCGCACATTACCGAAGCGAGCGGTGCGGATGGTGTCTACTGGAACCCGGCGAATCTCGGGTACATCCGGGGTCCGTCGCTGACAGGCATGCACTTCGCGCCGGTCCCGGACCTCACGGACGATGTCTACTTCGAGTACGCATCGTACGCGAAATGGATGGAGGGCATCGGAGGAGTCGGCGGGAACATCATGTTTCTGACCTACGGGACCAGCGAGGCGACGGATGCCTCGGGGATTCGCCTGCGCGAGTTCACATCCTGGGAGATGGGGATCGGCGGCGGCTGGGGAACGGAGATTTCGTCTCACTTCGCGGCGGGCGCGGGGGCGAAGATCCTGTTGAGTTATCTTTCCCCGGAGATCGGAGAACTGGAAGAGGGGCAGGGAATCACCTGGGCCATCGACATGGGCGTTCACGGTCATGATCTCGGACCGTGGGGCCTGCGCTGGGCTCTGGCCATTCAGAACATGGGGCCTGCGCTGAAGTTCGTGGACAACGGAAGCCCCAATCCGCTTCCACTCAACTTCCGCATGGGGCTGGGCGTGACTCCCTTCGAGAATGATGTGCATCGAATCTCGGTGGTCGCGGATGTGAACAAGGTGCTCGTCCGGCAGCGCGGAGGGACCGGGACGGAGGAGTTCTCGGTGGACCCGGCGTGGAAGGCGCTCTTCACGGCATGGACGGACGAGAGCCTCAGTGACGAGTTCAAGGACATCATCTACAACTACGGCATGGAGTACTCCTTCGCGGATTTCGTGTTCCTTCGAGCCGGGTGGGTTCATGATCAGACGGGAGACATCACCGACTACACCTACGGGATCGGGGTCTCCTACGCGTCGGCACGAATCGATTTTGCCGGGTACCCTCAGGCCACAGGACTCGACGATGTGAAGAGGTTCTCTCTTTCGTACGAGTTCTAAATCTCCGGTACCAGGACCGTCCCCTTCCGAAAAAGGGGGACGGAGGCCCGGTCGAGAAAGCGAGACGCCCCAGTTGGACGAGAGAAGTCGGGAGCGAACGGGCCGAAGCCTGCGGCCGCTCCTCACGCTGGCGCTGTTGATTGCGCTGGGCGCAGTCAGTATGGGACCGCCGAATGGCGCCCGCGCGGGGAAGCTCCCTGCAGCCGGCTACCCCGGGAAGGGAAACTCCCGCGCGAATGAAGCCTCCCTCCGATCGGCCGAGGGAGTGGAGCGTCGTCACCGGCGGCTGGATCTGGATCTGGGGCCGGTCACACCGGTCTTCGCGCGGCGTGCGCTGGAGCGGCGTCCGTCCTTCACGCGGGACGGAGGCGAGACGCTGGTCGTGAAAGCGGCGGCACTCCGGATTGAGTTCGCGGAGGACTCCAAGGGAGACCTCACGACCGGGGACGGCCGGATGATGCGCGAAAACCCGGACCCCGCGACCATTTTCATCGATCCGCCTCCGCACGATGATGCGTTCTTCCAGGCGCACATGGAGGCGCTGCAGCGGTACTGGCTCTCCATGAGCTACGGGAACATCAAGATCGAGGGTACCGTCTTCCCGAGAAACCAGCGCTGGGGCGCGTACGAACTTCCGGACATGGCGGACTACGGCCCGGAAACCGAAGACGACTTCTTCACTGTGGAAGGACTCACGAATCTCTTCCGCGATGCCATCGTGGCCGCCGATGCAGACTCCGATCTCGTCTGGGCCGATTGGGACATCTTCTTCGTCATGCACGCGGGAAGTGACTGGCAGAACGATGTCTTTCAGAATTCCCCCTACGACCTCCCCACATTCTCGATCTCGCTGACTGACTCCGATGTGGTCGTTACCGATACGGCGGACACCATTACCACAGGCATGGTCTTCCCGGAGACCTCTTCGCAGGACGGGTTTCTGACGGCGCTGAATGGCGGGATCGCTCACGAGACGGGGCACCAGCTCGGACTCTTCGACATCTACAATGTGGAGAGGTTCACCCCGACCGTCGCCTACTACGACCTGATGGACAGCGGGAATCTCACTCGCGTCATGCTGATGACTCCCGCGCAGGATGACACCGTGGAGGTGGTCGGCGTCTTGCCGTCCGCCGTGGGAGCGTGGTCGAGGTGGCTCTTGCTGTACCAGTTCGGGATCAGTCCTGTCACCGTGACCGAGGACTTCCCGCGCGCGAAGCTCCGTGCCATCCAGGATCCGTCGCGGGGGCTGCCTCCCGGCACCGCCAAGTGGTACGAACTGCCGATCAGTGCGACGGAGTACTTCCTGGTGGAGAATCGAGTGGACAACCTGGATGGCGGGAGTCTTGAAACCGGGTTCAACACGGCTCTCGATCAGGACGACTCCACCGGAGTGGTTCTCGGTCCGATCGACGCCACTACCGAAGAGGTCAGTCACAACTACGATCTCCTGATCGATCCCGGGGTGCTGATCTGGCACATCGACGAGCGGCAGATTCTGGCGAACTTCGCGGCGGGACGCGGAATCAATGTTCTCTACGACAAGCGGGGGGTGACGATCGAGGAGGCTGACGGGATCGTGGACATCGGGAGCCCGTATTCGTACTTCCCCATGGGAACGGACCGCGAGACCTTCCATGCGGACAACAACGCGGACTTCACACCCCATACGCGCCCGAACTCGGACAGCAATCTCGGAACTGCGTCGAGTATCTCCATCAGGAACATCGGCCCCCGGGACAGCACCGTCACGATGGACTTCGGGTTCTCCTCCAAGCCGCGCGGATGGCCGGTGCAGGTGGGGAGCTACGGCAGCGGGGGCGCGACAGCGCCGGTGATTGCCGATGTGGATGCGGATGGTCTCGGAGAGGTTGCGGTGTTCGCAGACAGTTCCGTCTTCCTCTTCCGGCATGCGGACACGGACGGAGACGGAGAAGTGAATCCGGCCGGTTCGTGGCCCGCGCCAGCGCCTCCCGGGCGCGTGAATGGAGCTCTTCAGGCATCTCCCGCGATGGGCGATGTGGATGGAGACGGCCGGCTGGAGGTCGTCGCGTATACGGATTCGGGTGCCGTGTACTGCTGGAACGACGATGGCACGCCCGTGGCCGCCGCGGACTCGGCGGGGCAGGTGCTGTTTCTCGGGGCGGCTGGCCGCCCGACGACCCCGGTCGTGCCTGCCGATCTGGACGGCGACGGTACGGACGAAGTCTATGCGGCGACGCTCGCGGGTCACCTTGTGGGCTATGACCTGTCGGGGGGTGCGCTCGCCACGAACTTCTCCAAACCGCTCCTTGGTTCGGTGGCGGTGGATTCCCTGTTCCCGACGCTGGCGTTCGGAGATCTGAACGACGACGGCCTTCTCGACGGGCTCGTGGCGTATCAGCATGGTGACAGCGTTCACATTCAGCGATTCAACGCGCAGGGGCGGCGGATTCTCCGGATTGGACACGCGATGGACGAACCGGAGAGCGGTACCGTCTTCGTCGGGATTGCGGACATGGACCGCACGCCCGGCGTGAACGATTCCGAGATCCTTCTGGCCACCGAGGGTGGGTGGATGGCGCTTCTCGATCGAGACGGCGCGATGATGAATGGCTGGCCGCTTCGAGTGGACGCCCCGATCGGAGGAGCCCCCGCCTTCGGCGATGTGGACGGGGACGGGCTCTTGGAGATTGCCGTTCCATCGGGAGAGGGGACCTGCCACTTGTTCAACTACAACGGAACTCATCCGCCGGGGTGGCCGATTCAGATTGAGACCGTGGATCACCCGCCGACCGGCCTGCCTCTCCCGGGAGCGGCCATTGCGGATGTGGATGGCGACGGGCGGCAGGATGTGGTCCTCGGCGCTCCGGACTTCACCGTGCGTGCGTACAGCGGGTCGGGGATCCTGCTGGAGGCATTCCCGATTCCGGTCGGTGGCCCGATGGCATCCGTCCCGGCGGTGGCCGATGCGGACGGGGATGGTCGTATGGAACTGTTCGCACGATGCACCGACGGGAGAGTCTATGCCTGGACCACGGGCGGCTTTGCATCGCGGACCAATCCCGCATGGCCCATGCTGGGCGGTGGGCCGGGACTCCACGGATCGTATCCGGCGGAGCGGCTTCCCCTCTTCCCGGATGAGGAGGGCGGAGTTCTGGCCGGTCCGGTCACCATCTACCCGAATCCCGCATTCGACAGCCACGGAAGCGTGACCGTTCGGTATACGCTCGGGCCAAGTCCGGATCCGTCGACGCAGGTGCGGCTCACCGTGTACGACCTCTCCGGCGCGGAGATGTTGAGCCTTTCGGGACCGACGCTGTCCGCGACGGAGAATGTGATCACTTTCCCGGTGGCCGACCTTGCGAGCGGGGTGTACCTGTGCTCCGTGCAGGCGCTGTCCGGAACGCGGGAAGAACAGATTACGCAGAAACTGGCGGTGATCCGATGAAGCGACTCACCGCGGGACTGGTGCTGCTGGTCGCGCTGGGAGCGGCTTCCGTCCTGGCGGCGCCTCCCCCGCCTGCGGGAGACTGGGACTGGGTGGACGCGGCCCCGCCCAGTGCCTCCACCGCGGAGAAGTCGGTGGCGCGTGCGCTGGCGTCGTCCGCCCTGTTTCCGGGACTTGGCCAGCGTTATGTGGGTCATACGAGAAGAGCCACGGTCTTTCAGATTGTGGAAACGGCAGTCTGGACCACTTTTGCCATCCACCGATATCGGGGAGCCATTCGCCGGGACCGGATGATCGATTATGCCGTGCTCCACGGCGGGGCGAACCCGTCGGCTGGTTCGGACTATTACGAGCACATCGGGCACTGGTTGTCGCAGGAGGAGTGGCTGGACATCGTCCGCCGCGACGCGCGACTGCGCTTCCCGGATGATCCCGCCGCGCAGGACGAGTTCCTTTCTCAGACACGGTGGTACGGGTCGGAGGCCTACTGGTCCTGGCCGGACGACGACGCGCGGGTGCGCTTCCGCGTGCTGCGCTCGGGAAGCGAACGCGCGTTTCGGAACTCGCGTCTGGCTATCGGAGCGGCTATCTTCAACAGGCTGGTGTCCCTGGTGGATGCTCTGGCCGTCACCCGAGGGCACAACCGTCGGGTTCGGGAGGAACAGGCCACGCTGGAGTGGCGCATGGGCCCCACGCCGACCGGAAGCGGTCTTGTCGTGGGACCCGTGGTGACGGCACGGTACTGACTTCCCGCCGACGCGTCCCTTTGATCCCGGAGGTCGCGCCAAGAGTGGAATCCCGGATCCTCTCCACCGCTTTCGTAGTCCTGCTGGCTCCGACTGTGCTCGGTGCTTCTTCCGCAGAGCAGGACTCCGCCGACCACGGCGCGTACTTCGTGGCACGCCACGAGGCGTCGCTCCAGTCGCTGCCGGACTCCCCCGGGTTTCGCGCGCCGGAGGGAGTCTCCACCGATCCCCTGGGGCAGGTGTTCGTCGCGGACACCGGGAATCATCGTGTGTGTCTCTTCTCTCCGGCCGGGCGTTTCGTGCGGGAGCTCGGCGGCTACGGATGGGACGACGGGGAGTTCGTCGACCCGACGGATGTCTGTGCCCGAGGAGGGTTTCGGCTCTTCGTCGTGGATTTCGGGAATGACCGGATTCAAGAGTTCTCCATCTCGGATGAGTCGCCGGTGGGCGTTGTGTTTCCGTTTCGCGCCGGGGCGGGTTTCTCCGACGAAGAACTCGTGCGGCCCGTGCGGATGGACACCGATGCGGAGGGGCGTCTCTACTTTTCGGATGCGTTGTCGCATTGCGTCTGGGTTTTCGCGCCGACCGGGGAGCCGGTCGGCAAGCTCGGCGGGCTCGGTGAGGAGCCGGGGCGCTTTCGTGACCCCGCTGGCGTGGCGGTCGGTCCGGACGGGCGCGTCTTTGTCGTGGATCGAGGGAATCGCCGGATCCAGGTCTTCGACGCGCTCGGAAACTGGCGAGCCTCCTGGCAGGGCGGCGAGGGCTTCGTGGATCCGACGGGGATCGATGTGGGCGCTCGCGGAAATGTGTTCGTGGCCGACGCGGGGGCCGCGCGAGTGCGCATCTTCACCCCGGCGGGAGTGCCGCTCTTTTCCTTTGGCGAGCGGGGCGACGCTCCCGGCCGGTTCCTGGCTCCCGTGGATGTGGCGGTCGCGGAGGACGGGCGAGTCTTTGTCGTGGATCGAGAGCGCGAAGCCGTGGAGGTCTTCCGCATCCTGACGGAAACCCGCGCCCGTTGACGGCCTGCCGCTTGACTCGTGCCTCGGCGGCGATCCTGGCGGCCTTCTGCGTAGGGGCGGCCGCGGAAGCGTTCGCAGCGATGGCGGCTCCGGAGACCACAGAGGTCTTTGCCGAACCCCCGGAGGGCGGTGTCCTGGTTCTGGCGCATCGATTCCTCCTGGTCGGGTCGGAGGTGGTTCGGGTGGACGGCGAACTGCGGGCGCGCGAAGTGGACTACCGGCTCGACCCGGACGCGGGGCTTCTCCGGTGGGCGGATGGGATTCAGCCGCCGGGGGGCGTGTCGGTGAGCTACTCGTGGGTGCCGGTGGACCTTCCGCGGGAGTTCACTTCGCTGGTGCGCGGAGAAGCTTCGCCCGAGGGTGCGACGGCGCTTCCGGAAGGGACCCCATCCGCTTCCCGCGAGGGGGGCGAGCAGCCATCGCCGGGCGCGGGTCTTCGCATCACCGGGGCCAAGACGCTGGCGATGGAGGTCGGCTCGAACAAGGACGCCGCGGTGGAGCAGTCGCTGCGTGTGCAGGTTCGCGGGGATGTTGGCGACCATGTCCGCGTCACCGCGCTTCTCTCCGATCAGGACATTCCTCTCCAGCCGGAAGGAAACACAAGGCGGCTGGAAGAGCTGGACGAAGTTCTCATTCGCGTGGAGAGCCGACGGGGTTCCGCCACGCTCGGAGACTTCGTGGCGGGTCGCAGCGGGAGCGCGTTCGGAGACTTCGACCGCCGTCTCTCCGGGGCGGAGGCGGTGGTGAAGGCGGGGGGCGTGAGCGTCCGCGGGATCGGGGCAGGCGCGCGTGGCAACTTCCGGAAGGCCGAGTTCCGCGGCATGGAAGGGAAGCAGGGTCCGTATGTGCTGGCCGGCGACGGTGAAAACCCGGAGGGCGTGATCGTGGCGGGGTCGGAGAAGGTGTGGCTCGACGGGCGCGCACTCACGCGCGGTGAGAACCACGACTATGTCATCGACTACTCGCGCGGGGAGGTGGAGTTCACCAATCGGGTTCTGGTGACCGAGGACTCGGAGATTGCCGTCGACTTTGAGGTGGCGGAGCAGGAGTACCGCCGCAGCTTCTACTTCGGGGAGACGAAGTACTCATCGGAAGGCCGGAGGGTTCAGGTCGGAGCGTCCTTCGCCGCGGAGACGGACGGCCACGATCCGTTGCGCGTAACGCTCACCGATGAGCGTCGCCTGGAGATGCAGCAGGCGGGTGATACCACGGTGGTCGTGCCCGGGTGGGTGTGCGATCTGGAGGACGGAGACTACCACCAGATCGACGGGCACTTTGAATACGCGGGGCGGGACAGTGGAAGCTGCGAAGTCTCGTTCTCCCGCGGGGGGGCGGATTCGTTGCGGGCGTATGAGCGCGACCGGGATCTCGATACCGGGCTGACTTACTTCCGATGGGTCGGCCCCGGGCTGGGGGAGTATGCGCCTTATGTCGAACTGGCGGCGCCCCGGAGTGCCGCCCTGGCCGATGTCGGCGTTCGCCTTGAGGCCGGGGAAGCGTTTCACCTGTCGATGGACGCCGCGGTGAGCCGGGAAGACGCGAACACGCTCAGTTCTGTCGACGACGGCGACAACACGGGCCGGGCCGGGAATGTCACGCTGTCGTTCGATCCCGGGGGCGCGGATCGGGCGAAGGACGCGCTGCGCTGGCACTCCACCGCGTCCCATCGAACGGAGGAGGCTTCCTTCGTGTCGATGGGACGCACGCGAGGCGCGTTCCTTGGCGAGGTGTGGAACTTCACCGACACCACGCGCACCGACGAAGCGGTCACCCAGGTCGAGACCCGTCTGGAGCGTCCGGGGCGCTGGGCGCTGGGAGGCGCGTGGGGCCGGATGGATCGGACGGGGCGTTTCGCCAGTGAGCGCCGTGAGGGTTCCGCCTCGTGGAAGGGGGGGCGCATCGAGAGTGCCACGCTGCGCGTGGAGTCCGTGCGCCGGGAGGACCGGACTTCCTCGTCGGGGGGTGCGGTGGGTGATCTCCTTCGGCAGCGCGGCGAGGTCATCGGGAGACTGGGTCCGTTCCATCCGGGCGTGTCGTGGTGGAAGGAGTGGCGGGAGGACCGGGAGAGCGGAGCGCGCACCCGGGGGGAGGACGACGAGGAACTCGGTGCGTCTCTCGACTGGAAGCCGGGGCGGGGATACTCGGCGCGCGCGCGGCTGGGGTGGCGGCGAACGGATGTCGTGGATTCAGCGCTCGGGGAGTGGGTCCGGCAGTCGATCGGGCGGACTGCGGAACTTCGCGGCGAGGCTTCCCCGTCGCGATCCTTCCGCGCGCGCTTCTCGTGGATCCGGCGTGCGCTGGATGTGGTCGAAGGGCGCCCGGGAGAGGACCGCGTCACCCATCTCCTGCGCGGGGATCTTTCCCACGAAAACCTCGGCGGTCTCTTGCGCGGGGACTATGCCTACGAAGCGACTTCCCGCGTTTTCACCGACCGCGTGGCGGGAAGTTCCGCCACCGAAGAGCCGACACTGGCCGTTTCCGCGAGTGCCCGGGTGCGCGTCGGCGGGAGGTCCAGAAGGTCCCGCGGTGCTGCGGAGAGTGCGGACTCGGCACTCCGGCGAATCCTGTCGAAGGTAGAGGCGGAGACCGTGATTCGGGTGCAGGAAGAGACAACGGCCGCCGACCGGACTTCGATCTACCTTCTGGATCTGGCGAAGTACCAGCGGGACGACACCACGGTCTACGGAAAGATCCTCCTTCGACAGGAAGCCACGCTCTTTCCGGGGGCGGCCCGGTTCTCGGTCACCGGGCGCCTGGAGAGGATCGATGCGGAAGACAACCGTGCGGACCCCGAGCGCGTGGAGATCGTCACCACCCGGCGTGTTCTTCGAGCACGCAACGCACTGAACAACCGGTGGACGCTGGAGACACAGGGAACCTGGCAGACGCAGTCGCGGTCGGATCGGGGAGCGGCGGAGTTCGACATTCGCCTGCTGGAGATTCGCGAGGAACTGGTCTGGCAGCCGCATCCTGCGCGGCGCCTGTCGGGAGTGGCCGCGTGGGTTTCCGAGCGGAATGAAGAAGGCGGGAGCTTCATCAAAGGCGCGTCCGTGGCGCTGGAAGGCAGCTCCTCGGTGGGGGCCGGGGGGCGGGTGTCGGGAAGACTGTCGTGGACTCATCCGCTGGAGGCCGGGGGCGCGGATACGGGGATGCGATTCCGGACCCGGGACGAGAATGAGCTGGAGTGGCGGACGACCGCCGAAGTGCGTCTGTCGGATTCGGTGTCGGCGTCGTTGTCGTACTCCGGCCGGTCGCTGGAGGGGATTCCCACGCGTCATCTGGCGCGCGTCCAGGCGCGAGCATTGTTCTAGGAGACGAGGATGGTTCGTCGGGTGGGTGGCATGGTCAAAGTGTTCGCCGCGATGATCGCGCTCAGCGCGGGTGCGGTCCGCGCGGACGGGCTTCGGGCGATCGTGCTGGAGGGAAGCCTCCCGGCGGATTCCGCTTCGGTGGCAGCACTTCTGCCGTGGACAAAGGACGGGCCGCTTCCCGATGGCGCCCCGCAGGAAGCCGCGCGCCTTGTCGAGCGGGCGCTGCGCGACGCGGGCTGGTGGGGGGCGATCGTGCGCGGGGAGATGCGCGGGTCGCCGCCGGATACGCTCGTTCTGCACGGGGAGTCGGGCGAGCCGGTCGTTGTGGGCGAAGTCCGTCTGCGCGGTCACCGCGTTCTGGCCGCCGAGGAGATCCTGGCGCGTGTGGACCTCCGCGCCGGGGCCGTCTTTGACGCGACCGCTCTGCGGAGAGATGCCGCGCGGGTTCTGCGTGCGTACTCCGAGCGCGGGCACCCGCTGGCGCGCGTCTATCCGAGCCGTTTCGAAAAGCGGGATGACGGTCGACTCCTCTTCACCCTGCGAATCGGTGAAGGCCCCCGAACCTACATTGAGTCCGTGCGCGTCTTCGGCGAGTGTGAGACTTCGGCTTCGGTGATTGCGCGACTGGGCGGTGTTCGCCCTGGCGATCGGTGGAATGTCGCTCGCGTGGAGGAGATGGCGACGCGTCTCCGCCGGGAGGGACTCTTCGAATCGGTGTCGGAGCCGCGAGTCGTGCGGGGGAGCCGGGATGACCGCGTGGGTCTGGAGCTGGAGATTCGCGAAGGTCCGGCCAGTTCCTTCTTCGGTGTGCTGGGGTACACCCCCGCGAGCGGCGGTGGCGGGGAACTCGTCGGCCTGGTGGACCTGTCGCTCGGGAACATCCTGGGAACCGCACGTCGGGCCGGCCTGCGTCTGGAGCGGAGCGGCGGCGGCGTGCAGGACTTCGCGTTTCGATTCCGCGAACCCTGGATCCCCGGGACTTCCCTGTCGCTGGAGGGGGGCGCGGCGCAGTCCGTACGCGATACGCTGTATTCGCGGACGGATCTCGACTTGACGCTGGGGATTCCGCTGGGGGCGCGTTCGGTGGCGTCCGTTGTGGTGGATCGTCGCCGGAGTTCTTTCACGGAGGCCACCGGTGACCGGGTCAGCGAGACCTCTGTGGGAGGTGCGGCTTCCGTGTCGTTCGAAGGACGGGATCGGCGATTCAATCCCGGGAGCGGGGGACAGGCGCGCATTCTGGTCGGGTCGCGGCGGGCGGCTGCCGGAGAGCGCCGGACGCGTTTGGAAGCGGGCGTACACGCGCTGCACCCGTTCGGGCGACGGTGGGTATTCTCTCAGGAGGCCGGGGCGAGAGGTGTGCGCCAGGCGGCGGGCTCGGTTCCCCTGTACGCGCAATACTGGGTGGGCGGAACGAACACGGTGCGCGGTTATGAAGAGGAACGATTCCACGGAGACATCGTATGGTGGACGCGGACCGAGTTGCGTTATCGTGTGGGGCGGCTGTCGCGGGTGTTCGCTTTCGTGGATGTCGGAGGCGCGCGCTCCGCCGCCGCAGGTCTCCCGGCCGCGTGGGACACTTTCCCGGGCGGAGGGTTTGGCGCGGCGCTGGAGTCGGCGGGGTCGGGTGTGGTGCGGATTGAGTTTGCGATGGGGCGCGGCGACGCCTTTTCCGAAGCGAAGGTTCACGCGGGGCTGGAACGCGAGTTTTGACGGAGGCGGGAATGGCGGGGTCGGCGAAGTCGGCAGACCGGAGGCGTGCGAAGGAACTGGCGGCGGAGATTCGCCGACACGAGCACCTCTACTATGTGCGGACCGCGCCGGAGATCACCGACTTCGAGTTCGATATGCTCATGAAGGAACTGGAGGCGCTGGAGGAGGCGCACCCGGACCTTCGGACGGAGGATTCTCCCACGCGCCGTGTGGGCGGGGAGCCGCTGTCGTCGTTTGCGTCGGTGGAGCACTCGGTGCCGATGCTCTCGCTGGCGAATACCTACGGGGAAGGCGAGATCCGCGAGTTCGACCGTCGCGCGCGGGAGGCGTTGCCGGATGAGTGCGTACGCTACCATGTGGAACTGAAGTTCGACGGCGTGGCCATCTCCGCGCTGTATCGGAACGGCGTCTTCGTGCGGGGCGGCACTCGGGGTGACGGACGCACGGGCGACGACATCACCGCCAACCTTGCCACGGTCGGGGCGCTTCCCCTGGCGATCCCCGATCGTCGAGAACTGGAAGTGCGCGGCGAGGTCTACATTCGCCGCGATGACTTCGCACGGATGAACGAGGAGCGTGTGGAGGGCGGGAATGAGCCCTTCGCGAACCCGCGCAACACGGCGGCGGGTACGCTCAAGCTTCTCGATTCGCGCGAGGTGGCCCGGCGACCGCTGCGCCTCTTCGTGTACCAGTTGGCGGCGGCGGAGAGCCTCGGGTTTGAGCGGCACTCGGACGCGATGGAGTTTCTGGCGGAACACGGATTCCCGGTGAATACGGAGCGAACCCTGGTGGAGGGGATCGATGCCGCAGTGGATCTCATCGGGTCGTGGCGGGGAAAACGCGAGGCGCTTCCCTACGAGACGGACGGGTTGGTCGTCAAGGTGGACTCCTTCCGACAGCAGGCGCGTCTGGGGGCCACGGGGAAGGCACCGCGCTGGGCGGTGGCGTACAAGTTCCCGGCCGCCGGGGAACAGACGACACTCCGGGAGATCACCGTGCAGATCGGGCGGACCGGGGTCGCCACACCGGTGGCCGAACTGGAACCCGTGCGCGTGGGCGGATCGACCGTGGCGCGAGCCACGCTTCACAATCTGGAGGAAATCCGGCGGAAGGACATTCGCGTGGGGGATACGGTGGTGGTCGAAAAGGGCGGCGAGGTCATCCCCAAAGTCGCGGCAGTGGTTCGGGAGAAGCGCCCGCCCGGCGCGACGCCGTGGGAGTTTCCCCCCGACTGCCCCGCTTGCGGGGGCGCGCTCGTCCGCGATGAAGAAGAGGTCGCGTTCCGGTGCGACAGCGTCCGTTGCCCGGCGCAGATCACGGGGCGGATTGACCACTTCGCCTCCAGAGGTGCGATGGACATTGAAGGGCTGGGCGAGAAACTGGTCGCTCAGTTGGTGGGTGCAGGCCTGGTGCATGATGTGGGAGACCTCTACGCGTTGCGTGAAGAGGACCTTGCGGAACTGGATCGCATGGGGGAAGTCTCCGCGCGGAATCTCGTTCACGCGCTCACGGAGTCGAAGGGGCAACCGTTCCATCGCGTTCTCTTCGCCGTCGGTGTGCGCCATGTGGGGGCGCACGGAGCGCGGGTGCTGGCGCGGGAGATCGGCTCGGCGCGGAAGCTGGCCGCTGCGGAGGAAGAGACACTGACCGCCATTCACGAAGTCGGCCCGGCGATGGCGGACTCCATCCGGGACTTCTTCCGCAGGAAGGACTCGCTGGCACTCATGGAGAAGCTCGCGGCGGCGGGCCTTTCCATGCGGGACGACGGGGTGGAAGTCCCGCGCCCGCTCGAAGGGCGGACTTTTGTCCTGACCGGGAAGCTCACCGGCCGCTCGCGAGATGAGGCGGCTTCGCTTCTCAGGGAACAGGGGGCTCGTGTGGCGGGGAGCGTCAGCGGGAAGACGGATTTTCTTGTCGCGGGAGCGGATGCGGGCGGGAAGCTCCGAAAGGCCGAAAAACTCGGTGTACGCGTCCTGGACGAGGCTGCGTTGGAACGCATTCTGGCGGAAGGCCTGCCGGAAGAAGGCCCGGGCATCTGAGATCTGCCGGATGGGCTTGCCGGTAGCCTCCCGCTTCCCGTCCGTTTCTGGTATTCTTGAACGGCTTAGTGACTATGCGTGCCGTGTCCCGCGCCGCCGGGGAGCGCCCCCTGGTGAAGGCCGCGACCGGTACCGCATTCATCCGTGACGGGTCGTTCCGAAAGGACTCTCCATGAAACTGCTGCCGATTCTTGCCTCCGCGATTTTCCTTCTGTGTTCGACGGTCCAGGCCGGGGTGATTGCGCCCGGACTGGAGCGGCAGATGGACGGCCTTTCCGATGCGGACGAGCTCAAAGTGCTCGTGGTGCTTGCGGATCAGGCGGATGTGCCCGCCATGGATCGAGCGCTTCGTCGCCGCGAAGCGACGATGGAGGCCCGGCACCGGGCGGTCATCGGCGAACTTCAGAGTCGCGCTGCGGATTCGCAGGCGGGGCTGCTGGCGGATCTGGAGTCACGGAGCGTGTCGGGTGGCGGTGTGCGCGGCTGGACGGCGCACTGGATCGTGAACGCGGTGGTAGTGAAGGCGACGGTGGCCGCTGTACGGGAGATCGCGGCCCGCGCGGATGTGGAGCGAGTAGAGGCGGATCTGGTCGTGGAGCTGATCGAACCGGTGGCTCCCGGGGAGAGCAAGGGTCGCGACGCACGGGGTATCGGCATGACGCCGGGCGTCCAGGCGATCGAAGCGGACCGCGTGTGGACCGAGCTCGGCGTTGACGGCACCGGGGCGATCGTCGGCAACATGGACACCGGCGTGGATCTGTCCCATCCCTCGCTTTCCGCACGCTGGCGCGGGAACACGGAACCAGTGGCGGAGTGCTGGCTGGATTCCGCAGACCTTGGCGACGCCACACCCGCGGACCAGCACTATCTCGGGCACGGCACCCATGTCATGGGGACGATTGCGGGACTGGCCCTCGACGACACCATCGGCGTGGCTCCCGGGGCGGTCTGGATCGCGAGCAACGCGATCTATCAGGGGACCGGTACGGAGTTCGACAATGATGTGATCGCGTCTCTGGAGTGGTTCGCGGACCCGGACGGGAATCCCGCGACCATGGACGAAGTCCCCGATGTCGTGCAGAACTCGTGGGGCGTCAATGAAGGCTTCTCGGGCTACTACGACTGCGACAGTCGCTGGTGGACCGCGATCGACAACTGCGAGGCGGCAGGCGTGGTCCTTACCTGGTCGGCGGGGAATGAAGGATCGGGCAGCACCTCCCTGCGAAGCCCGGCCGATCGTGCGGACTCGGAGACGAACTGCTTCAGCGTCGGCTCCACGCTTCCCACCGCTCCGTATGCCATCAGCGGCTTCTCCAGTCGCGGCCCTTCCGGCTGCGGCGGAGCTTTCGCGGTGAAGCCGGAAGTGGTGGCTCCGGGCGAAGACATCTACAGCGCCCAACCGGGGGGCGGGTACCAGTACCTGTCCGGAACCTCCATGGCCGGTCCTCATGTGGCCGGTGTGGTGGCACTGATGCGGAGCGCGAATCCCAATGTGGATGTAGTGACGATCAAGACGGTTCTCATGAACACGGCGACCGACCTCGGCGACCCGGGAGAGGAGAACACCTACGGTCGCGGGATGATCAACGCGTACAATGCGGTGCTCGCCGTCATGGGTGGACTGGGTACGGTGGAAGGGTATGTCACCGATTCAGGGACCGGGTTGCCGATCGAGGGAGCCGTGGTCGCCGATGTCGGTGGTTTCCAGAGTGTGAGCACCGACAGTACGGGACTTTTCTCCATGATGCTGTCCGCGGAGCCGCACAGTCTGGCATTCTCGTTCTTCGGATACTTGCCGGACACACTGTCCGTCACGGTCGTGGAGGACTCCGTCACCGACGCCAGTCACGCGCTCACCACCGCGCCGCAGGCCAGGCTCCACGGCTTTGTGTACGGCCCGACCGGTGCGCCGCAGGACAGCGCGACGATCGAAGCGCTCGGGACGCCCGTGGCACCGGCCATGAGCGATCCCACCGGGGCTTACGAACTGTTCCTCCCGCAAGGCGGAACCTATGAAGTCCGCGCCTCTGCAAGCGGAGTGGGCGCAGCGCAGGAGACGGTGACGCTTCTGGCGGATTCTCTCCTCCACTTCAACCTGCCCGTTCTCTACCGCGAGGACTTCGAGACGGGTGACTTCAGTATGTACCCGTGGGCGCACAGCGGTTCGGCCGACTGGACGGTGGATGCATCGACCGCCTACGAGGGTTCGTACTCGGCGCGGTCGGGTTCCATCACGCACAATCAGGAGTCGGTGCTCTCGCTGGATGTGCATGTTGACGCGAGTGGAGACCTCTCCTTCTGGTATCTGGTGTCATCCGAGGCCAACTACGACTACCTCGAGTTCTTCGTGGACGGGGGGCAGGCGGGAGGGTGGTCCGGAACCGTGGGCTGGTCGGAAGCGGTCGTGCCCGTGACGGCAGGGACGCATACCTTCACCTGGAAGTACACGAAGGATGGATCGGTGGACACCGGATCGGATGCGGCCTGGGTGGACTACATCACCTTCCCGACGCTCGGTCCCATCCCGCGGCCGGAACTCTCGGTGGCGCCCGCGCTCGTCGCGGAGACGGTGGAGCCGAACGGGTTCGCACAGAGCACCGTCACGCTCACGAACTCCGGCGACGCGGATCTCGACTACAGCATCAGCTGGGTCACGGCGGGGCCGAAAGCCCGCCAGCGAGAGACGATCGACCTCGCCAAGGGGGAGGACGATCCTCGCGTCGGGGAAGCCCCGATCGCGGGGCAGGGCGGACCGGATGCGTTCGGCTACAGCTGGATTGACAGCGACGAGCCGGGCGGGCCGATCTATGCGTGGGAGGAGATCAATGCGATCGGGACGGCGGTTTCCGTCGGAGACGACTGGAATGTCGGACCGTATGGGCTTGGCTTCAGCTTCAACTTCTACGGGACCGTGTATGACTCGGTGCGGATCTGTTCCAACGGCTGGCTGTCGTTCACTTCGAGCGCGACCACCTACACGAACCAGGGGATCCCGAACAGCTCGGATCCGAACGCCCTTCTGGCCGGGTTCTGGGACGACCTCAACCCGAGTTCGGGTGGCACCATCTACTATTACGCGGATGTCGCGAACGCTCGGTTCATTGTGGAGTGGGACGGCATCCACCACTACTACTCGGGCAATCCGGAAACCTTCCAGATCATCCTGAACGCCGACGGGAGCATTGTGTACCAGTACGCAATCGTCGCCAGCGACGCCAGCTGCACCGTGGGGATCGAGGATCCCACCGGTACGGACGGGCTGGAGGTGTTGATGGGGGTGTCCGGCTATCTGCACAACAATCTGGCCATTCAGTTCGCGGCTGCCGAGCCTCCGGCTCCGTGGCTGGTGGTGTCGCCACTGGCGGGTACGGTGGTTCCCGGAGCGAGTGCGGATCTCACCGTGGACCTGGACGCGGCGGGGCTGGCCGAGGCGGTGTACACCGGTACGATCACCATCGCCAGCAACGATCCGGGCGGTTCCGTGGATGTTCCGGTCACGCTGACGGTGCAGTCGTCCACCGGGGCCGCGATGACAGGGTTGCCGGAAGAGATGGCACTGGGGGCTCCGCGCCCGAATCCGTTCCGGGGGACGACCTCCATTTCGTTCGATATCCCGGAGGGTGACGGGAGTGCGGTCCTTCGCGTGTACGACATCGCGGGGCGCGCGGTCCGGACGCTGACGGAGGGGTCGGTTTCGCCGGGCAGCCACACGGCGGTGTGGGACGGCACGGACTCCGGCGGACGACGCGTGGCGGGCGGGATCTACTTCTACCGCCTGACCGCGGGGGACTTCGACGAAACGCGAAAAGTGGTGCTGCTCCGGTAGCGCCCGCTTGTCCTGGTGCGAGAGAGCCCCCTTCCACGGTGGACGGGGGCTCTTTTGTCAGCGGGCGTCCCGCTTTGCCGGGAGGGTGCCGCTTTGCCCTTCACGCCCCTTGACGGTCTCTTTGCAGCGCGGCTAGCGTGCGCGTTATGAGCTTTCGATTCCTCCTTCCGGTCGCACTGGCCATCCTCCTTCCGCTGTCCTGTTCGCGGGAGGGGGTGCCTCCCGCGCGCAGCGTCGTGCTCGTGTCACTCGACACGCTGCGGGCGGACCGCCTGGGCGCGTACGGAAACCCGACGGGGACGAGTCCGCATCTCGACCGGCTGGCCCGTCGCGGAGTGTCCTTTGACCGGTGCATCGCGCAGTCCACCATGACGACGCCGTCGCATCGGTCGCTCTTCCAGTCGCGGGAGGCTTCGGCGGTTTCGAAACAGTCGCCCGTTCTGGCGGAGTGTTTCCGGGACTCCGGGTTCGCGACCGCCGCCTTCACCGGTGGGGGGAACATCTCGGCAAAACTCGGCTTTGCGCGCGGTTTTGACCGGAGCGAGGAGACCCCCGACGGGCTGGGCCGGAGCATTGGCCTTCTGGACGAATGGCTGGACGGTGTGACCGGAGGGCGCTTCTTCGCATTCCTCCATACCTACGGAGTGCATCTGCCGTACTCGCCGCCGTCCGCGCTGGAGCAGCGGTTTGATCCCGGCTACAAGGGAGACTTGCGTGGTGACCGGACGCGGGTGGTGTGCCGGCAGATTCGGCGCATCAAGGAATACGCGGACTTTCAGGGAGAGGTGGGATTGTCGGAAGCGGATCGTCGCCATCTTCTTGCGCTCTACGACGCGGAGATTCGAAGCGTGGACTCGGAAGTGGGGCGGCTTCTTCGGCTTCTGGACGAGCGGGATCTGGCCGGGCGGACCGTCGTCGCGATCGCTTCCGATCACGGAGAGGAGTTCTTCGACCACGGGTCGGTGCTGCACTCGCACACGCTCTATCAGGAACTGGTGCATGTGCCGCTGATTCTGCGGATTCCCGGGGGGGCGAGCGGTGTGCGCGTGCCGAACGCCGTGCGGAACCTGGACATTGCGCCGACACTCCTGGAACTGGCGGGAGTGGCGGCACCGGAGAGCTTCCGGGGCGTGAGCCTCTTGCGGCGTGTCCGGGGGGAGCGCCCTCGCGCGCTCCCGGCCGCGAGCGAGATTCGGGGAATGAAGTCGTGGATCGAGGATTCGTGGAAGGTCGTGAGCGGCCCCGGGGGGACGGAGCTCTTCGATCTGGCCGCGGACCCCGGAGAAACGCGGAATCTCGCCGTGACGCTGCCGGAGAAGGCGGATTCGCTGCTGGCGGCGGCGGCCCGGGCGCTGGGGTCCGGGATGGAAGAGGAGGTGTCCGACCGGCCCCCGGAGGATCTGGATCCTGAACTGGCGGATCGGCTGCGGGCACTGGGCTACATTGACTGAGGAGCGTGGATTCTCTGGCAGCATGGCACGGGCCTGGGTACGCTCTTCCTCCCCCTGAACAGTCTCAACTCCCCGAGGAAAGGACTTCCGACATGGCTCTCTCTCGCATGATCCACACGAGGCTCCGGAGCGCGGGCGCGCTGTCGGGGGTGCTCCTGATACTCCCCGCGCTTTCGCTTGCCGCAGGCCCCCCCGTGCCCGACGCGGCACGCTGGGATCTTCTGTCTGCAACACCCGGTGTGCTCTCCGGCGCGCCCGGGGGGATTTCGAATCCCGCCTGCTGGGGCATGGCGCCGGACGGGGATGTGGCGTTCTGGTGGGATGACTCGGGCGACATCGACGGGCGGCTCGACCACTGGGGGCTCTCGCTCGGCGGCGGGCTGGGGTTCTCCGTGGAAGAGTGGGCGTGGGGGGATAGTGTATCGGGAGGCATCCGTGCGCTGCGCGACTGGCAGATCGGACTGGCGGGAGGAGACGGCGGGCGCTACTGGGGCGCGGCGTGGCGCTGGTCGAGCGGGGCGGTGTCCGACGGGAACCGGGAGAAGGGGCTGGCGCTCGGATCGGTTCATCGCCCGTTCCGTCATCTCTCCCTGTCCGCGTCATCCTTCCTTTCGGCGGAATCCGATCGCCGCAACCTCGTGGGCGGGCTCGGCGTGCGTCCGTTCGGCACGGAGTTCCTGACGGTCTTCGGGGATTATGCGCTGGCGGACGACTCGGACGACCTGCTCGACGGGCACTGGACGGCGGGCGCCGAACTGCGGCCCTACCGGGGGGCGCGTCTGGGCGTGCGTGCGAGGGAAGACGCGGCGGGTGACACGGAGTACTCGCTGACGCTGGGTGTGGCGCTGGATGCATTCGGAATGTCGGCGACGAGCCACCGTGACGCCGGGGGCGAGGAGGTTCGCACCACGAATCTCCTCCATTCGAACGCGCCGTACCGCGGCATCCCTGTGCATAGCCTCTTTCGGCCGCTGCGAGGCGCCGACCGGGTGGTGCCCGTCAACCTGGAGAACAAGACGCTGGCATACCAGTCGAACCGATGGGGAGACGAGAAGCGGGTGGCGTGGCGGGATCTCTCCCGGCACCTGGAC
The DNA here is from genome assembly GCA_030747075.1 of Gemmatimonadota bacterium. Lineage (NCBI taxonomy): Bacteria > Pseudomonadati > Gemmatimonadota > Gemmatimonadota bacterium. The sequence continues at coordinate 18,690 of JASLLL010000014.1, read as the reverse complement.
AGGATTCTCCAGGACGGGTCCGCTTCCGGCGTGGCCGTCAACATCGCGGGGCTTTCCGGGCGCGTCTCGCTTCTGTGGGAGCTGTCGCGGAAGCTCTCCGAGTTCCACGAGGCAGGGAAGGAGGTCTACATCCATCTGGATCGCGTCGGCATGAACGGGATGGCACTGGCCTCCGTGGCGGACCGCGTGACGATCGATCCGGAGGGATTGGTGGAGCTCCCGGGAGTGGCCCTGCACCGCACCTACATGAAGGACGCGCTGGCAAAGGTCGGAGTCGGATTCGAGGAGTGGCGCCACTTCAAGTACAAGTCGGCCCTTGAAGGATTCTCGCGGGCGGACATGTCGGACGCGGACCGCGAGCAGCTCGGCCGGATTGCGGATGTTCTCTACGAAGAGACGCGCCGCGCCGTCTGTGAGGGTCGCGGGCTCTCGGAGCGGGAGTTCGACGCGATGGTGGACGGGAAGCTCAGGTTCCCTGCGCGGGAGGCGGTGGAGGAGGGGCTGGCGGATGCCGTTGCCCGCTGGCATGACCTCGGCGAATGGCTGAAGGAGGAGCGCGACGGGATGAAGCTCGCGAAGCTCGAATCCGGCGCGGACCTGCGCGAGTGGCACCCGGGCTCGGTCTGGGGGAAGCCGGATCGGATCGCGCTGGTGTATGCGATCGGGCCGTGTGCCATGGATTCCGGCATTCGCGGACGCGCCACCGGCAAACACCTTCGGGAACTGGCCAAGCGAAAGGATGTGGCGGCGGTCGTTCTGCGCGCGGACTCGCCGGGCGGGGGTGCCCTTCCGAGCGATCTGGTGGCCGAAGGGCTGACGAAGTGTCGCGACGAGAACAAGCCGGTCATCGTGAGCCAGGGGAATGTCGCGGCGTCGGGCGGCTACTGGATCAGCATGGACGCCGACCGGATTCTGACGACCCCGGTGACCGTGACCGGTTCTATCGGCGTGATCGGTGGCTGGGTCTGGGACAACGGGCTGGGCGAGAAGACCGGGTTCCACTCGGACGGCGTGCAGCGCGGCGCCCATGCGGACCTCACTGCAGGCACGGGCTGGTTCGGCGTGATTCGTCTGCCGAAGCGGAATCTGGACGAAGAGGAACGCGCCCGGATCGGGGAGATGCTCGTCTCGACCTATGGTGACTTCGTGGGGCGCGTGGCGGTTGCGCGCGGGCTTCCCGAGGAGGAAGTGCGGCGCATTGCCCAGGGGCGGGTCTGGATGGGCGCCGACGCGGTGGAGCTTGGGCTCTGCGACGACATTGGTTCACTGGACGACGCGCTGGCCGAAGCCCGCGAGGCCGCGGGGATCGGGCCGGACGAGACGGCACTCGTCATGGAGTTCCCGAAGCGGAAGCTCATCACTCTGGACTTCGGCGTGGGGCTGGGAATGGGAGTGCTGGAGCGGATCGCCGGGCACTGGTTGCCGGGGTTTGCCGGGTCGCGCCCCGAGACCCGCGCCTACGAGAGGACCTATCTGGAAGCGATGGTGGAGTCTCCCGGACGGCCGCTCGTCATGACGCCCCCGGACTGCCTTCCTGACGGCTGGGCGGACGAGGCGCAGTAGCACCGGCAGACACGGGGCACGGGCGGTCGCCGGCGCGCGGCCGCCCGGGCCTGCGCGCCACTCCCGCGAGCAGCGCCAGCGTCAGCCCCCCCAGCGACGCCTGCAGCAGGAGGAACCCCGCCACCTTCGCCCACGCAAACCCCGGGTGGACGAACCGCACGAGCCACCCCGCGCCTTCGTCCAGCATCGCCGCCGCGAAGGTCACCGCGACGAGCGCCTGCTTCACGCCCTCGCGCAGCGGCAGGAAGACGAGCAGGTGGGTCAGCGTCATCACGAGCATCCCCATGGCGAACAGGTGGAAGTGCGCCGTCTCGGCCATCGATCCCAACGGGCGCGCGGGGCGACCGAACTCCACATCCGCGGCGCCCAGGTAGTAGTCGATGACGGAGGCGGGGCTCAGCGACATTCGCTGGAAGTAGAGTACGAAGCTCGTCGCCCAGAAGAGCAGCACGAACACAAGAAAGAAGAGGAGGATGAGCCGGAGTGTTCCTCCCTGCGGACGGTCCGGGCTGGCGAAGAAGCGCAAGAAGACCCCCTAGGGAAGGTCGGCGCCGGTGGGGCGCGCGAGGGACGAGGCAACTTCCCGCGCGCGCCGGACGGTCGCGACGGCAGCGCGGGCGGTGTATGTGGCGCCGGTGAGCGTGTCGATGCGATCCGGCGGCGGCAACTCCTCCTCGAACCGGTGCGCAGACAGACGGCGGAGCCACGCGGCGGGCGGGCGGTACTCCCACGGTTCATGGAACGCGACCAGCCGCAGATCCAGAAGGGCGCCATCCGGCGAAGCGGTCACGAGGATCGTCTGGGGCTGGTTCCGCACGCGACGCGTATCGAACCAGGCCCAGCCGAGCAGGCGGCCGTCCGCCGAACGCGCCTCCCGCAGCGTGGGGATCCGGGGATGGGGACTCTGCCCCATGACGCCCCCTGGAAAGGCGGTTTGGAGTGCCTCGTCAGCGGTCACCAGGACGCGGGAGGAGGCCACGGACGCGACGAAAGCGGTCAGGAGAACCGCCAGAAGCGGAATACGAGAGTTGTGTTGCGAGGATTGTTGTTTTGCCCTGCGCTTCCCTCCAGGCGTCTCCGTCGCGCTAAGTTCCGTCTCTGCCACGGTCTCAGGCGCTCGGGCCCACGGTTGGTCGCGCAAGCGAATCAGGCGGGAAACAGCCGAATCGGACGGTTTGTCGGCAGATTGAATACCCAACCCGCCGTATTCCGCCGGCCCGTCCTCTCCGCGGGGGGGATTGACCAGGCGGCCTCTGGCTCGACTGAGAGCCGGGCGCCCGCGTTCCATAGAGTCCACGCTGTTGACCTGCAATGAAATACACCCCTGAATGGGCCGTCGTGCGCCCCGATGGCTCTCTTCGAGGCCAGAACACCCGGCCCTTGGTTCCCAACAACAATCTCTGCAACACAACCGACACAATACGGGGGAGCCATGCCGGGGTCAAGTGCGGATCACAAAGTTGAGGGCACTTGACACTCCCCCCTCGCCCCGCTAGGTTGCGCCTTCGCTCGGCAGTGGCCCCGGGCGAGAGCGCAACCCATCCCGGTCACAGGAGAACGGAAATGAGAGTAATGAGAGTTCTGATTGTGGGAGGAATCGTGGCCGTGGCCGTGACCGCTTCGGCCGAGGCCGGAGAGGCCGACTCCCCGTCCTTCGGGGGCTATGGCGAGTTCCGCCTGGACGTCCCGACCACCGCGGACGGGGGAGAGGCGTCAGCGGACTTCCATCGATTCGTGCTGCTGGCCGAGCGGCATTACTCAGGCGGTGTGGATCTCATGGCCGAGGTGGAGTTCGAGCACGGGACCACCTCGTCCAACCCGGCGGGAAAGTCGGGGTCGGTCGCACTGGAGTTTGCCTATCTGGATGTTCAGGCATCCGAGGCGGCCACGCTTCGCCTGGGGCTCGTCCCGATCCCGATGGGCTTTGTGAACCGCGTTCACGAACCGCCCTTCCGCCGTGGGAACCGCCGTCCGGCAGTGGAGCGCTCGCTCATCCCGACAACCTGGCGCGAGCTGGGCGCGGGCCTGCGCGGGGGCGGCCTGGCGGGCGTGTCGTGGGACCTGATGGTGGTCACCGCACCGGATGCCCAGGGCTACGGCAAGGGCGGGATTCGCGGGGGTCGCCAGAAGGGGAACCACGCGCGTGCCCGGAACGCGGCGGTCGTCGCGTCGTTCGACCACCGGAGCGGCGGCTTGCGATGGGGCGGGTCGATCCACGCCGGGCACGCCGGGCAGGGGCGGGAGTTCGACGGTCGCGAGGTTGCCGTCGCGACCGTCGTTTCGGAGGGACATATGGAGCTTCGCCGTGGGTCGTGGACGGGGCGCCTTCTCGCGGTGGGCGTCTCCATCGGGGATGCTGACGCGGTCAGTGTCGAGAAGGGCGAAACCGTGCCGGAAGCGCAGTGGGGCGGGTATGCGGAACTCGGCCGTGAGCTGGTGAACCCGCCTGCGTGTCCGGAAGGCTGGACCGCATACTTGTGGGGGCGCTGGGAGACGATGGACCTCCACCACGAGGTTCCCCCCGGGTTCGCTGCCGATGCGGACCTCGCGCGGGACGCGCTGACCTTCGGCGTGGATCTCTTGCCGGATCCGTCGGTGGTCCTGAAACTGGACTGGACGGTGCGGACGGGAGGCGGCGGGGAAGAGTCCGGCCCGCTGCGGATCGGTGCGGGGTTTGTCTACTGACAGCCACTCACTCCTTCACCTGCGAAAAACCCCCCGTCGGCAAGCCGGCGGGGGGTTCGCACTCTTCACGACCCCGAAGGGTCACGCGCTCCTAGTTCCACCAGAAGGTGAAGCCCAGGTTGGAGCTGTTCGCACCGACCGTGCCGTAGTTGGTGGTGCTCTCACCCACGACGGGGCTGTCATTCATGATGTTGAGGCCGTGGCCGAACCAGAGCGTGACATTGTCCGTGGCATCCCAGTTCGCCATCAGCCAGAGCTGAATGTCGAAGTTGGTCTGGCCGTCGTCCGTCTCCACATAGGAGCCGTTCGTCCAGGTGAAGCCCGGCGCCACATGCAGTCCGGAGCGATCACCGCTCACGAGCTCAAAGAGCAGTCGGGCGTCGATGGCGGTCTCGGTCTCGAGCTCGCCCACCGTCTCGGTGTCCCAGCTGTTGTAGCCAACATTGGCGTTCAGGGTCATGGTCTCGCTCATATCGTAGAAGAGACCGATCGGAGCCGTGTCCGTCATGTAACCCAGACCCCAGCCCTCGGCGAACACCGGACAGGCCATCAGCATCACAGCCGCAATCACGAGAATGGACTTACGCATGCAAGAAACCCTCCTCAAGGGGAATCGCCGGATCCCGAGCAGCCCGGGATCCCTCACCCGTCCTCCCGAATGGTCCGGGAGGACCCTCACCACATCCACCCCCCGGCCGTGTTTCCCTTCCGGGTGTGCTTCCCGGTGCGGAAAGGCTCATCCGCAGGGCTCCGGGTCGCGCCGAGGTTACGGGAATCTCCCGCCAGCGCGCAAAGTGCCACAGTCTGACAGAATCTGTAAAGGGGAGATTCAAAGAGGGAGTGGGCAGCAAGATTGGGGAAACGGCGCAAGGCCAGGCCGCTTCCGCGGCTGAGGCGGCAGGGTCAGCCGTGATCCTCGCCGGATTCGGCGTAAAGTGCCATCAGACGCTGGTAATGTCCCGTCGCGCTGGCGGCTTCCGCGCGGGCCTTTTCGGAGAGTTCCCCGCGTAGCCGCGCCGGAACGCCGGCGACGAATGTCCCCGGATCGACGCGGCCATTCTCCTTCACGACCGAACCGGCGGCCACCAGTGCGTCTTCTCCGACGAGGGCGCCGTCGAGGATGGTGGCGTTCATCCCGATGAGCGCCCTGTCGCGGATCTCGCATCCCTCCATCACGACCGCGTGCCCGATCGTCACCTCCCGGCCGATGATCGTGCCGTTTGGCTCATTGCAGTGCACCACCGTGTTGTCCTGGATGCTGGAGCGTTCCCCGATGCGAATCCGGTTTTGATCCGCTCGAAGAACCACGCCGAACCAGATGTTGGCCCCGGCTTCCACCACGACATCTCCAATCAGCGTCGCGTTGGGGGCGACGAAAGCGGACGGGTGGATCTTCGGCGTCTTGCCCAGCACGGTCACGATATGAGCCATGATTGCTCCTGCCTCGTGTTCAGTCACGGCTCTACCGGCCCGTGAAGACCGCCTTCCGCTTCTCGGCGAAGGCGGCAAAGCCTTCCTTTGCGTCGTCCGTGTCGAAGAGCGGGCCGATGGCTTCGCGCTCCATGTCCAGCGCCTCGGAGAGCGGCATTTCCATCCCGTCGAAGATGCAGCGCTTGATCGAAGCCATGGCGACCGTGGCTCCCGTCGCGAGCTTCCGCGCCATCACGAGCGTGTCGGCCAGATACGAATCCTGCGGGAAGATCCAGTCGACGAATCCCAGTTCGTGGGCACGCGCAGGCGGGACCGTCTCTCCCGTGAGCATCATCGAGAGCGCGCGGGTCCGCCCGATGAGCCGGGGGAGACGCTGCGTTCCGCCGTTGCCGGGAAGAAGCCCCAGCGTGACTTCGGGAAGCCCCATGCGGAACGCGCCGTCGCCCGCGGTGCGAAGGTCGCAGGCCAGTGCGATCTCCAGTCCGCCGCCCAGTGTGTGCCCTCCGATGGCCGCGATGAAGACCTTGGAGGAGTCTCCCATCTTCCGAAGGGTCGCGTGGGCGAATCGAATCATCTTCATGTTCTCTTCCGTGGTGTTTGCGCGGAACGCCTTGATGTCCGCTCCGGCGGAAAAGAAACCGTCCAGCGCGCTCTTCATGACGACCGTCTTCACGGAGTCGTTGGAGATCATCTCATCGATCGAGGTGTTGAGATCCTCCATGAAGGCGAGGTTGTAGCTGTTGGCCTTCGGGCGATTGAGCGTGATCGTTCCGACGGCTCCGTCCTGCTCCGTGGTCACAACGCGATCTGACATGGTCTTCCGATCTCCCTGTTCCGACGGGCCGGCACTCAGTCCAGCCCGTCGGAGCGTGTCAGCGGTGGACGAAGATCCCGGCCCCGCCTCAGGGCAGGTTCTTGTGGGCTCCGTCGCACCACGGTGAGTTTGCCGTTGCCCCGCACATGCAGACGGCGTGATTCTCCCGCGCCGGTGCCGAAGCGATCACTGGGCCTTGAGCCTTGCCCGTGCGCGCGTGGTTCCCGTCGCAAAAGGGTGCTTTCCCCGTTTCTCCGCAGGCGCAGAAGGCGTGCGTTCCCTCTTCCAGTAGGCCGATCCAGGGGTGTTTTGCGTAAGGCATGACTTCTCCGAACAGGGGCGGGATGGCACTCGGCGGGAAGTTTCGCACAATCGCCGGGCAACGCAAAGGGATAGACTGTCCATTTTCATGCCGATAACTTCCAGAGGATCCGTCGGATCGGACCCGGTTTCACCACCTCGGGAGAGCCCATGAAGCGCAGTCTCCACCGCATGAGCAATCAGGAGTACGACCTCCTGATTGTGGGGGGCGGGATTACCGGTGCCTGCCTGGCGTGGGAGGCGACTCTGCGCGGGCTGTCGGTCGCTCTGGTGGAGAAGTCGGACTTCGGCGCGGCGACTTCCGCCGCGTCATCGAAGCTCATTCACGGCGGCATCCGGTACTTGCAGCAAGGGCTGCCCGGCAAGGTCCGTGAGTCCGCCGCGGAGCGCCGCATCTTCCTGCGCATCGCGCCGCATCTCATCCGCCCGGTGCCGTTCCTCGTTCCCGCCTATCGCGGGTTTCGGCGGGGGAAGGCGCTTCTCGCATCGGGCATGGCCGCTTACGACATCCTCACGCGTGGCGCGGGCGGGCGCATCGACGGGGACGCGGGCGTGGACCGCTTCCGGATTCTCTCGCGGGCGGAGACTCTTCAGCTGGAGCCGGGAATCCCGGACGACGGCCTCACCGGTTCCGCACTTTACCCCGAGTACGGGATGCACAGTTCGGAGCGAGTGACGCTTGCGTTTCTCTCCGGGGCGGCGGAACGCGGCGCAGACCTTGCCAACCATGCGTGCGTCACCGCCTTCCTTCGCCGGGAAGGCCGTGTGATCGGAGTGCGGGTCGAGGATGCCGAAGGGGGCGCAGACACACAGGAGATCCGTGCGAAGACCACCGTGAATGCCACCGGACCGTGGGCCATGAAGATGGCGGGCCTGCTTCGTGACGGTTCACGGCACATCCGCATGGCGCACTCCCGGGGGATTCACCTGGTCCTTCGGCCCCTCACGCAGGGCCGGGCCATTGCGCTGGCCACGCGCGCCCGGCAGGGGGCAGTCCTGGGGCGCGGCGGTCGTCATGTCTTTCTGATTCCCTGGCGGGGTTGCACGCTGGCGGGAACCACCGATGTTCCCTTCACCGGCGATCTCGACGAAGTGGCGCCGCGTGCCCGCGACATCGACGCCTTCCTTGCCGATCTGGCGACCGCCTGGCCGAACGACCCGCCGTCCGCCGAGGATGTCCGCTTTGCATGGGGGGGACTCTATCCGCTGGTGAATCGAACCGCCCGGGCCGGGCTGTACCAGGGAAGCGGGGAGTACCGCATCTGGGACCATGCGGCGACCGATGGTGTGGGGGGAATGTGGACGGTTCTCGGGGCGAAGTTCACGACGGCGCGGCTCCTGGCGGAAAAGGCCGTCGATGCGCTGCTTGCGAAGCAGGGAGTCGCCCCGTCGAACTCGCCGTCGCTTTCGCGCACGACCTGCCTTCCGGGTGGCGACATCAAAGACCCGGTCGCCTTCGCCGATGCCGCTGCCCGGGAGGCGACCGCTGATTCCGGGGAAGCGGCGATGCGGGAACTCGCTTATACTTTCGGCTCCGGGTACGGGAGTGTCCTGGCCCTCGCGGAAGAGGACCCCTCGCTGGGGCGACCCGTGGCTCCCGGGCTTCCAGTCCTTCGTGCCGCTGTCGTGCACGCCGCGAGAGCGGAAATGGCCGGGACGCTTGCGGATGTGGTGTTCCGGAGAACCGGACTGGGTACGATCGGGCACCCCGGACGGGAATGTCTGGAGGACTGTGCCGCTCTTCTCGCCCGGGAGTCGGGTTGGGACGATCGGCGCGTGCAGAGCGAACTGGCACAGGTGGAGTCCATGTTCGGGAGGATGTTCGAGTGAGTCCGCCCTCCGGTCGATCGGTGCTCATGATCGCCCCGACCCCCTTCTTCGCGGACCGGGGATGCCATGTGCGCATCTACGAAGAGGCCCGGCTTCTGCGGGATCTCGGATACCGTATCGAGATCTGCACCTACCACAACGGTCGGGACATCGACGACTTCCCCACGCACCGGATCTTGAATGTCCCGTGGTATCGAAAGCTCGGTCCGGGGCCGTCATGGCAGAAACTCTACCTGGATGTGCTTCTCTTCTTCCGGTGCATTTCGGTGGTTCGAGAGATGAAGCCCGACATCATCCATGGGCATCTGCACGAGGGTGCGTTGATCGGGTCGGTGCTCGGTCGCCTGTTCTCGATTCCCTGCATTGCGGATTTTCAGGGGAGTCTGACGCTGGAACTGGACGATCACGGGTTTGGCGGCCGCTTCCGTCCGCTGTATCGATTCCTGGAGTGGGCGGAGGGGTGCATCGACCGGATGCCCGACGGGATCTTCGCCAGTTCCGCCGCGATGGCGGAAGACGCCACCGGGCGTTTCGGTGTGGATGGTGACCAGGTCACGGTGGTGCCGGATGCGGTGGGGGCGCACTTCTTCAACGGCGAAGGCGGCCTCTCGCGCGAGGCGGCCGGGATTCCCGCGGATGCGACGGTCATCGTGTTCATGGGCGTCCTGACGAAGCATCAGGGCGTGGACACGCTTCTCGACGCGGCGCAGATTGTGCTGCGCGACCGCCCGGACGCGTTCTTCCTGGTCATGGGATACCCGGGCGAAGAAGCCCTTCGGGAGGACGCGGCGCGACGCGGGATCGGAGAGCGGGTCCTCTTCACGGGGCGTGTGGACTATGTGGGGACCGGAGCCTATCTGGCACTGTCGGACCTGGCAGTTTCACCGAAGGTCTCCGAGACGGAAGGGAACATCAAGCTGTTCTATTACATGGCGGCCGGGCTGGGGACGATTGTCTTCGAGAGCGGACCCAACCGGGAGATTCTCGGGGATCTTGGGGTGTACGCGCGGGACCGGTCGGCGGAGGCGTTTGCGGAGGCGGTCTTGTCGACCATGAAGCGTCCGGATGAGCTCCCGGAACTCGGCGCCGCGCTTCGGAAGAGAGCGTCCGAGGTGTGCTGCTGGGACAACAGCCGCGATCGCGTGGCGCGTGTCTATGAGCGGCTGATCTCGGCATCGGGATCCGGCGCCGAAGGCGAAGGGGCTGGATCGTGACAGGAGAGATCGGGAAGATCCTCGTCACCGGAGGCACCGGGTTTACCGGAAGCCACCTCGTGCAGCGTCTTCTGGAGCGTGGCGAAGCCGTCCGCGTTCTGGACAAAAGCCCCGGGATCTTCCGCGACGAACTGGAGGCCGCGGGCGCCGAGATCCGGATTGGTTCCGTCACGGACGAAGACGAGGTCCGGGAGGCCGTCCGAGGGTGTCGGGTGGTGTTTCATCTGGCGGCCGCATTCCGGGATGTGATGGCTTCGCGCGAAGTCTACTGGGATGTCAATGTCCGGGGGGTGGAGAGAGTGGCCGAGGCCTCGCTGGCCGAGGGTGTGGAGCGGTTTGTCTATTGCAGCACGGAAGGAGTCCACGGGCTGGTGGAGGATCCGCCCGGAACGGAGTCTTCTCCCGTCAATCCGCAGGACTACTACGAGTACACCAAGTGGGAGGGCGAACGGGCGCTCGCGCCCATTGCGGAGAAGGGGCTGCCCACCGTGGTGCTTCGCCCGACGGCGATCTACGGCCCCGGAGATCCCGAGCGCTTCTACATGATCTTCCGGAGGGTGGCGTCCGGCATCTTCCCGATGTTCGGAGACGGCACCACCTCCTACCACCCGGTTTACATCGACAATCTCGTGCAGGCCTTCGAACTCTCGATGGATCGGGAGGAGGCCGTGGGGGGCGTGTACCTGATCGGGGATGAGGACTGCCACTCCATTGAGCACCTCGTGCGCGCGGCAGCGCGTGCCATTCACGCCGAGGTGCGGATTCCGCACTTTCCGTTCTGGATGCTCTGGGTTCCCTCGGTCGTATGCGAAGCGGTGTGTCGCCCGTTTCGGCTTCGCCCTCCGCTCTTTCCGCGCCGTGCCGACTGGTTTCGCAAGACGCGTGCGTTCGATATTTCCCACGCGAAGAAGGAACTGGGGTATGCGCCGCTCGTGGATCTGGACGAGGGGCTTCGCCGGACTGCGGCCTGGTACATCGAGCGGGGGATGCTTCCGGGCGTGAGCGCGGACGGACCGTCGTGAGTTCGCAGGACGAAATCGCCCGCGGAGACGCTCTTCGGGATGCCGGAGATGTCCCCGGCGCGTTCGCCGCGTGGGCCGTCGCCGCCGCCGCGAACCCCGATTCCACGCGTGTCTGGAAGCTGGAAAAGCGATTTCGCGCCCTGCCTCCCACGGCACCCGGAGAGGATCGCGGCGTTCCCGTGCGCGTGGCATTGCTCGGAGATGCGACCATGGACTACACGCGTGCCTTCGCGGAGGTCGTGTGGCGCGCTCATGGCTTCGATCCGGCCTTCTACAACGCGCCTTTCGGCCAGTACGCGCAGGAGATACTGAGCGCCGATTCCGGCCTCCACGCCTTCGCGCCTCACCTCACGCTGCTCGTCGTTCACGGGGAGACGCTGGCACTGGAGGACCCTGCGGACGAGGGCGTGCCGGGGGCGTTCACGGAGTTCGTCGGCTTGTGTCGCCGCCTGGCGTCGGAGGGGGAGGGGATCGTGCTGGTGCACGACTTCCTCGTTCCGGAAGACGCCGAAGAGGGGATGGCGAAGCGCGTGGTCTCCATGAATGACGCATTGGGTGCGGCTGCGGAAGAAGAGCGCGCACTCTTCGTCTTCCCGATGGACGCGTTTGCGAAGCGGGTCGGGAAGGCGCGGCTTCGAGATCCCCGGCTGTGGGAGCGCGGGCGCATTCCCGTGGCGGAGGAACACCATGCGGCGCTCGTGAGGGAGTACCTTCGGACGGTCAAGCCGCTCACGGGAAGGAACCGCAAGTGCCTCGTGCTGGATCTGGACAACACGCTCTGGGGCGGGATTGTCGGGGAACGCGGCGCGAGAGGGGTGGACCTGGGGCCAGGTGCCGCGGGCGCGCCGTTCGCGGCGTTTCAGCGCGCCGTACTCCGCCTCTTTGAACGGGGCGTGATTCTGGCGGTGAGCAGCCGGAACAACGAGGCGGACGCCATGGAAGTACTGGAGCGGCATGAGCACCAACTGCTTCGCCCGGACCACTTCGCCGCGATGCGGATCGACTGGCGCGACAAAGTAGAGCACTTGCGGGAGCTGGCCTCGGAGATCGGGATCGGCCTCGACAGTCTGGTCTTCCTGGACGACAACCCGGTCGAGCGAGGAAATGTGCGGCACCGTCTGCCGGAGGTGCTGGTGCCGGAACTCCCCCGGGACCCATCGGAGTACGCGCGTTTTCTGGGCGCACTGACGGACTTCGATACGCTCTCTCTGACGGACGAAGATCGCGCACGGGGACGCATGGTTGCAGCCGACAAGAAGCGGCGCAAGGCGCGGAGCAAGACCGCGGATCTGGAAGAGTACCTCATGACGCTGCGCACCGAAGTGACGCTTCATCGGGTGCGGGACGGTGAGATCGATCGAGTCCACCAGCTCATGCAGAAGACAAACCAGTTCAACACGACGACGCTCCGATGGAGCCTTGCCGAGGTAGAGAGCTTTCGGGAAGACCCGCACGGTGCCCTGCACACCGCCTCGGTCACGGATCGGTTTGGAGACAGCGGGCTGTGCGGCGTGTGCCTCAGCCGGAGCGTCGAAGAGAAGGCCGTGGAGATCACCGGTCTCCTTCTGTCATGCCGCGTGCTGGGTCGGGGCGTGGAAGATGCGGTGCTCTGGTGTATTCTCCGGGAGTGGAAAGAGAACGGCGCACGAATCGCGCGCGGTCTCTTCACTCCGACGGATAGAAACGAGCCGTGCCGTGAGTTCTTTGTTCGAAACGGGTTCGTGTCTGCGGGGCGCGGCGAAGCGGGTGAGTGCTTCCAGCACAAGATGGAAACACTCCCCGAGGGTCCGGCGTGGGTCCGGGTGATCCGGGACTGAGAGGAGACTGGCGTGAAGGAGAGCGTGGCGCGTATCGTGGCGGAAGTGCTGGAGGTGGATGCGTCGGCGCTCCTCTCGGGTGCGATGCGGGAGAATGTGCCGGAGTGGACTTCACTTGCGCACCTGCGGGTGGTGACCGCCGTCGAGAGGGAGTTCGGCGCGTCGTTCACGATGGAGGAGATCGCCTCGATGGACGGAGTGGAGCGGATCGCGAAGCTGGTGGAAGGAGAGAGCGCGTGAAGATCGGCACGGCGCTCCGGCGTACGCTTCTTCCCGGGTTTGTCGTCCAGATTCTGTACTGGATGCGCTGCGGCGCGATGGTGAGCGCGCGTTCTGAAGTGGAGTTCTCGCCCTCCGCGCGCCTTGGCCGCGGAACCGTCATCAGCGCATTCACCAAGGTGAAGGTCGGCGGTCCTTTCGTGACAGGGCTCCGGACGCAGATTGCCTCGCACTGTTTCCTGTCATCCGGGGCGGGGGGGGTGACGCTCGGGGACGATGTGCTCATCGGGCCGGGTTGCGTCATCGTGGGAAACAACTACCGCTATGAGAAGCTGGGCGTTCCGCTTCCCGATCAGGGGACGGAGAGCCGCGGCATCCGGATTCACGATCGTGTATGGCTCGGAGCGCAGTGTGTGGTGCTGGACGGCGTCACGATGGGCGCCGATGCCATCGCGGTCGCGGGGTCCATCGTGACTTCCGATGTGCCGGAGGGTGCGGTCGTCGAAGGGAATCCGGCCCGGGTGATCTTCACCCGGAGGTGAGTCGCCCCGGGGAGGGCGTGATGCGCGTGCTCCGTAGAGTGCTGGCCGGGCTGTTCCTGGCGTGTGGAACGGTCTCCGCGGGCGGCCCACTGGAGATCCGGGATGCCGACACCCCGGCGGCGTGGATTGCGCGCGACGGAGTGCCGATCTTCGCGTACGGCATCGGACCTCAGCGTCTCTTCTGTCGTCTTCCGGTCGAGCGTGGCGGGGAAGGCTCCTTCGACATTCGCGACTTTGCCGAATGGGCGGCGGGCCGGGGGGTCACGATCGTACGCGGCTATCCGCCCAGCCATGCGACCGGGGAGCAGTTCGCGGAGCTCTTTCATCGCGCGGGAGGCGACCCCGCGCGCTTCGACCTGACCCGGTTCCACCCCGGCTACTTCGAACGGCTTCGGGAAGCGTGCCTTGCGCTCGACCGGCACGGCATTTTCGTTCATCTGCAGATGTGGCAGGCGGTCGCATGGAAGAAGGAGTTCGCCGACTCCTATTACCACCCGGACCGAAATACGAATCCGGCGCTGGCCGCAGATGCGGGACCGGGCCGGTTCGTGATCTTCCCCGGAGAGAACCCCGCGCTCATCGCTCATCAGCGGGAGCATGTGCGGCGCTTTCTTGATGCGACGGGAGACATCGGGAATGTCTTCTACGACCTGATGAACGAAATCGGGAATGGCACCGGCCTGTCCGCGGAGTGGGTGGAGGCCATGCTCGACGAAGTGGACGCGTGGGAGGCGCGGACGGGAATGGATGTGCTGATCGGCCTGAACGATGAGGGGCGAAATCGCGCCGAGGGCGGCGCGTCACTCTCGAACCCGCGCATGGAACTGGCGTTTCTGGATCGGGGGCGCTACGACCGGCACCTGGAGGTGCGCAGGGAGTTTGGCAAGCCGACGCTGGGCGTCCGGAATATCGAGTGGGACGCGCAGGCGAAGGAGCGAACCTACTTCTACGGAGTGCGGGATCTGACGGTCGCGGGTCGCCCGGACTTTCGCGCGCGGAGCCGGAGGATGTACTGGCGGATGCTCATGGCGAAGAACCAGTGCAACGCGGGGTATGCGGACTTCGGGATGGATGCCTGCTGGATCTCGGAGGCGCCGGGGGAGGACTTCGTCGTGCTGGCGGACTTCGCCGCGGCACTCGGGGAGGAGTTCCCGGGCCTGCGGCCGTCCCCGGAGGTGGTCTCGGAGGCCCCCGTGCCGCCGGAGGGGCGGCGTGCGCTGGTGGGGGAGAGGATGGCGGCGGTCTTCCTGGAGGCGGCCCCCGGGCAGGCAGGCGTCCGCTTTTCACCCGGTCGCGTGGCGCTGGCCGGTCTCCCGTGGCCGGACGGGATGGCGGAGGTGGAGGAGTGGGATCCACGCCGGGGCATCCTGGAGACGCGGGAAGTTCCCGTGCGTGGCGGGTGTGCGGAGTGGGAGGCGGGGCCGTTCGTGGACGCGTGGGCGGCGGTCGTGGTGAGGGAACCCGCAGCCGCGACGGGAAGCACGGCGGAGCCCGGGGAGGTGTCTGTCGCGGCCTCGGCGCTCCCCGAACTTCGTGCAGTGGCGGATGGCCAGGCGGTCGTTCTTTCGTGGGGAGGGGAGAGGGGCCGCGCGGTGGAAGTCCGGCGGGGGGTGGGAGAAGACTCGCTGCGTCGCCTCGCCGTGACGGTTGCGGGGAGGTTTCGCGACGAGACCGCTCCTCCGGGCGTGGATCTTCGCTATCGCGTGGTGTACCCCGACGGCCGGGCGTCCGGCGAGGTCCGCGTCCGCGTGCCGGACGAATCACCGGACGAGGCAACGGTCCGCCTTCATCGTCGCTTCCCGACGGCGGTCATCCTCTGGGCCACCGGGGTTCGCGACGGAGATCTCAGGGCCGCGGAATGGCAGGGTCGAAACGCGGATGGAGACTTGTGGCGCCCGCTTCCGGGAACCGGACTCCGCGGGGTTCTTCTCGAGGACGCGGGGCTGCCGCGCGGTGCGCGCCGTGCGTATCGCGTCCGGTGGGTGGACGACGCGGGGAATGCCGGTCAGTGGTCCGCGCCCTGCGTGGTGGAACTGCCCCGGCCGGGGATACGGAGCCGCGCCAGGGATTTTCTGCGGCGCATGGTGCGGCGAATCGGCGGTTAGTCCGCGCCTTTCGCGGAAAAGGCGAACAGGGCGATCCCCGCAGCCACCGAGGCGTTCAGCGAGTTCACCCGCCCTTCCTGCGCGATGCGCACCACATGGTCCGCGCTGTTCAGCACAAACTGGCCCACGGCATGGTTCTCCCCGCCGATGACGAGGAGCACCCTCTCGTCGGAAAGGGCCGCGGCTGTTTCGCGGAGTCCGTCGGGCCCTCCGCCGTCCAGGGCGACCACGCGAAACCCGTGTTCGCGAGCAGTCACCACATAACGATTGGTGGTCGAGTCGCGGGCGATGGCGAGAAACTCGGTCGCCCCCGCGGAGACTTTGACCACGGAAGGGTAAATCTCGGGGACGCCCCTTGTCGGCAGAAGGACCGAGTCGAACCCGAAGATTTCCGCACTCCGAAGGATGGCGCCGACATTGTGCGGGTCTTCCACATTGTCCAGCAGCAGGAGACGCGGCCGTGCGAAGAGTTTCCCGGAATCGGTGTAGGCGTACGGCTCCGCCTGGAGCACCACCCCCTGATGCTCGCGGCTCCGCGCAAGGTCGTGAAGTCGCCCGCGATCCACCCGCTCGACGGTCACGCCATGCTTCCCGGCGAGGGCGGCCAGCTTCGCCAGTCGCGGGTTGCGGCCCTTGTCATCCAACAGGAGCGCGCGCAGGACTCTTCGTCGCTTCGCACGGAACACCTCAAACGCCGGGTTGAGTCCGTAGAGATACTCGCGGCTCGGCTTCGTCATCCTCGTCCTCCGTGGGTTGTGGACAGGGCGTCGTCCACCCATTCCTCCAGTTCGTTCACCGAAGCGCCCTCGATGAAACGGCGGAACCAGAGTTCCAGCGTGAAGAGCATCCACAGGCGGTAGTTGTGGTCGAGTCGCCCGTCCGCGTGTTCCCGGGCAAGGCGTTCCATTTCCCAGCGCCGCAGGATCCCCGCCTCGGCCAGGTGGCTGTCGCGGGCCACCTGAAACGCGAGCCCCCGCAGGTCCTCGCGGAACCAGAGGGCCAGCGGAAAGCCGAACCCTTGCTTCTTCCGCCGGGCCAGACTCTTCGGAAGGTGGCGTGCGGCGACCTCGCGGAGCATGTGCTTGATGCGCCGGCGTTTCAGATGCATGGACGCGGGGATCCTCCGCGCGAAGTTCACCACGCTCCGGTCGAGAAGCGGACTGCGCGCCTCCAGACCGAACGCCATCGTCATTCGATCCACAATGGGAAGCTGGTGTTCAGCGAACCGCGTGGAGCAGTCCGCGTGCAGCATGCAGTCCAGAAAGTGGCGGGGTGAGTCGTCGGAGAAGTACTCGTCGAGGAGGCGTTCGCTTTCGATTGCGCCGACCCGCGACCAGCTGCGCTCGGTGAAGAGCGCGCGCTTCATCTCGTGTCCGAAGCGCAGGAAGGACGCACTTTCGGCATACCGCTCGACGCCGGACAGGTCCGACATCCGGTCCAGCCAGCGCAGCCTGGCGGCCGGGCTGTTGTACCCGAAGCTGTCGGGGAACCGGCGAATCAGCGGGCGAAAGAGACCTCGACGGAGGGGTGCGGGAATCCGCGCATAGAGACCGGCGAGTTCCTGTCCGACATAGCGATCGTAGCCGGCAAAGAGCTCGTCGCCGCCGTCGCCGCCCAGCACGACGGTGACATGATCGGAGGTGATCCGGGAGACGGTGTAGACCCCCGCGGCCAGCGGATCCACGGGTTCGTCCATGGCGTCTACCATGCGCGGCGCGAGGCGGGCGATGTTCGGCTTCTCAATGTGCTCGAAATGGTCGGTGGCGTAACGGTCCGCCACCTGTCGCGCCCAGGGGAGCTCGCTCTGGGACGAGTCGTCCACGCCAATGCTGAATGTTCGCAGCGGCTGGTTCAGCTGTTTCGCAGCCATGGCGACCACCAGGCTGCTGTCGATCCCGCCGGAGAGAAACGCGCCGAGCGGGACCTCGCTCTCCAGGTGCGTGGCGACGGCTCTCGTCAGGACCTCGTCGAGTTCGTCGAGGATGTCTGTTTCCGACCCGGTGTGTTTGGGGCCGAAAGAGGGACTCCACAGGCTCTTGAAAGTTCGCTCGGACTCGTTCACACGGACGCGGTGCGCGGGCGGGACCTTGGAGATCCCCGCGAAAAGAGTTCCCCGGCCCGGGAGATACCGAAGGGACATGGAATGCGAGAGGGTCTCGAGATCCACCTCCGCCCGCACCAGTCCCGAGGCCAGGAGTGCCTTCACCTCGGACGCGAAGATCCAGCCTTCGGTCGTCTCCGCGAAGAAGAGCGACTTCTGGCCCATCCAGTCGCGGGCCAGTGTGAGGCATCCCGAACGGTCATCCCAGATGGCGAAGGCGAACATGCCTTCCAGGTGACGAATACCGTCGTCGCCCCATGCGTCGAATGCATGAAGCACCACCTCGGTATCGGACTGCGTGGAAAAGGCGTGTCCGGCAGACTCCAGTTCGCGACGGATCTTGTGGTGGTTGTACACCTCGCCGTTGTAGACGATCGTCCGGCGGCCGTCTCCTGTGGTGATGGGCTGGGCACCGCCGTGGACATCGATGATGGACAGACGGCGCATCCCCAGCGCAATCCGCGGCGTGACAAGGAAGCCCTCGTCGTCGGGGCCGCGATGGGCCAGCGCCGTGGTCATCTTCCCGATCAGGCTCCGGAGGCGATCCGGATCTGCGGGCGAGCGCGGAACAATGCCGGCAATGCCGCACACAGGATCACTCCTCCGGAACAGGCGGGTTCAGCGGGACCGTCACGAACCGGAGACGAGTCCCGCCTTCAGATAATCGCGGTTCATCTCGGCGATCACTTCCCGCCCGATCTCCTTCGGGCAGGCGGCCTCGCATTCGTAGTGGTTCGAGCAGTTCCCGAATCCTTCGAGATCCATGCGCTCCACCATGGCCAGCACGCGTCGAGTCCGTTCGGGCTGCCCCTGCGGGAGGTGCGCGAACTGGGTGACCTTTGCCCCGACGAAAAGCATGGCGGATGCGTTTCGGCACGCCGCCACACACGCCCCGCATCCGATGCATGCCGCCGCGTCGAATGCGCGATCGGCATCCGTTTTCGAGATGGGGAGCGCGTTGGCGTCCGGTGACCCGCCGGTGTTCACGGACACAAAACCGCCCGCCTGAATGATCCGGTCGAATGC